>JAJUHM010000008.1 GCA_029279925.1 Aquabacterium olei | reverse complement strand
GGCCGGCCAGATGAACCACAGCCTGGCCGGATGCGTTGCAAGGTTGATGACGGCGAGGACGGCGATGACCAGGACGTACCTCAACAGGTGAATGTAGAAAGCACGCAGTTTGCGCACTTTCGCAAGCGCCAACTGTTCGTCGAGCCGGGTGGCGGTGGGGGTGGCGGCCATGTCTTGCTCACTGGAGAGGGATGAAAAGTCGATCTCGAAGACCGACGCCAGTGATTTCAAGGACTCGGCGCTTGCCGGTTGGCCATTTTCGATGCGCTGGATGGTGCGGGTGCTCAGGCCACTCAGGTCGGCAAGTTGCTGCTGGGACCAGCCTCTTTGCAGGCGCAGTTTTTGAACGTTCATCACGAGTCCTTGTTGTCACGTTCCGCAGCATGGCCCCCGTGCTGACTGGGCGCCACGACACAGACACGACAGCAGGCGACACCAGCACGACAGTCGACCACGACACTGGGTCTGGCGTCTGCTGGACCGTCGAGTGGCGGGCTCACGGGTGTTGCGGGGGGCGCGGGGACGTTCACCGGGGGAGCAGTTCGATGTCAGGCAGGTTGGCCAACACCTGCTCGTAAGTGTCGTACTTCGTCAGGCAGGCCACCACCTCCGGAAGCGGGTGATCCCACACCTCGGGCAGGTTCCGCTCGAGGGCTTCCTGCGCAGGGAAGGCCAGCGCCTCGATGGGCGGTGTGAATTGCGCCGCGATACCCGGTTTGTTGCCTCGGGCGTCGAGCCGGTACCAGCCGAGTTCTTTCAGGTGCACGGCATTGAGGCCATGGAGGCAATACGGGGCGCCATGGCCGGATACCGATAGACGCTGGTAACACAGGCCCGTCGGGATGCCGTTTGCACGCAAGAGTGCGGCCAGCAAATGGCTTTTGGCATAGCAGTAACCAGTGCCGTGCAAAAGCACGTCGGATGCCTTGCATGTCACCGGGTTCAGTTTGAAGTCTGCGCTGTGCCGGATTTCGTCGCGTACGAAATGAAAGCTGCGGGCAATCAGATCATGGTCGCTGCGGGATTCCCGCGCGAGGGCGTGCGCTTTTTCCGCAACGGCCGGGTGCGTGAAATCAAGGAACTCGTTTGGCGTCAGAAAACGTTGCATTGGCGGGACCATCACCCCTTCAAACGGAGGCCGGCCAGAGGGCCGCCTCTCACGGCATGCATCATCGCCGAGTGCGGGCCGCACGCCGTGCACGGACGAAAAAAAGCCCCGGCGGTGGAGGCGCGCCGGGGCTTCTGAAGGAACCCTGGGCTGCAGGGTTCTGGAGGGTCACTGAATCACTTCACGAGCTTGAAGACCCAGACCGAGCCACCTTGCTCCAGGAAGTTGACCTTCTTGGCCACTTCGCCGCCCCACAGAGGCACGGCGCCGCCCCAACCCGAGACCACGGCGACGTACTGCTCGCCCTTGTCTTCCCAGGTCACCGGCGGTGCAACGACGCCAGAACCGGTCTGGAACTTCCACAGGATCTTGCCGGTCTTGGCGTCGGCGGCCTGCAGGTAGCCTTCCGGCGTGCCCCAGAACACCAGGTCACCAGCGGTCGTCAGCACACCACCCCACAGCGGGGCGTTGTTCTTGACTTCCCAGACGATCTTGCCCGTCTTCGGGTCCACGGCACGCATGGCGCCGATGTAGTCGTCGAACACGGTCTTGATGGTGAAGCCGGCGCCCAGGAACGCAGCACCCTTCTTGTAGCCGATCGGCTCGTTCCAGATGTCCATGCCCCATTCGTTGGCCGGCACGTAGAACAGACCGGTGTTCGGGCTGTAGGCCATCGGCATCTGGTTCTTGCCGCCCAGGAAGGACGGGGCGCTGAACACGGTCTTGCCCTTCTTGCCGTCGCCGGCAGCCGGGTCACCCGGGCGGCTTTCCGGGTTCTCGATCGGACGACCGGTCTTCAGGTCAATGCCCTTGGCCCAGGTGATCTTCTTGACGAACGGGAAGGCGTTTTCCAGCTTGCCGTTGGTGGCGTCCAGCACGTAGAAGAAGCCGTTGCGGTCGGCCTTGGCGCCCATGCGCTTGCCGTTGAGGTCGAAGGTGACGAACTCGTTCACACCATCGAAGTCCCAGCCGTCGTGCGGGGTGGTCTGGTAGTGCCACTTGATCTGGCCGGTCTTCACGTCGATGGCGACGGTGGCCGACGAGAACAGGTTGTCGCCCTTGCGGGTGTGGCTGTTCCACGGAGCCGGGTTGCCGGTGCCGAAGTAGGCCAGACCCGTCTTGGCGTCATAGGTGCCGCCCAGCCAGGTGGCTGCGCCGCCGGTCTTCCACAGGTCACCGGTCCAGGTGGCGTTGCGGGTGCCCGAGATGCCGTTTTCCTTCTTGTTGCCGTCCTTGTCGTAGGTGTAGCCCATGTGGCCTTCCACCGTCGGACGCACCCAGACCAGGTCACCGGTCTTGGGGTTGCGGGCTTCCACACGACCCACGATACCGAATTCACCACCGGACACGCCGGTCAGCAGCAGGCCTTCGGCGATCAGCGGAGCGGCCGAGGCCGAGTAGCCGGCGGCGTAGTCGTCGATCTTTTCCTTCCAGACGACTTCACCGGTTTCCTGGTTCAGGGCAACCAGCTGGGCGTCCAGCGTGGCGAAGATCACGAGGTTGTCGTACAGGGCGGCGCCGCGGTTGATCACGTCGCAGCAGGGCATGATGCCTTCAGGCAGACGGTGCTCGTACTTCCACAGCTTCTTGCCCGACTTCACGTCCAGCGCGTAGATGCGCGAGTACGAAGCCGTGACGAACATCTTGCCGTTGTGGATCAGCGGCTGCGATTCCTGACCGCGCTGCTTTTCGCCACCGAACGAGAACGACCAGGCCGGGACCAGCTTGCCGACGTTCTTGGTGTTGATGGTCTTGAGCGGCGAGAAGCGTTGACCTTCGGTGCCGATGCCCCAGGAGAGCACGTCGCCGGTGGTCTTGGCGTCGTTGGCCAGCATGGCGTCGGTGACCGCGGTGTGGCCGGCAAACGAGGCCAGGCCAGCGGCCATCAACAAGGAAAGGGTCTTCAACTTCATTCGAGTCTCCTCAGTGTTGGGGGGAAGGACGAGGTGTGCTGAGGGCAAGGCCCGTGCCAGTTCGTTTTGCTGGTCAAACGCGCATGGCTGACACAGTCGAGCGAATTGAAGCGTCTTTGGCGCGCCTCGGGCGCAGGGTTTACCCAGAAGACTGTGCCAGTCCGCACGCTGGTCACTGCTCCACGTTGATACAGTCGGTTCGAGGTGGATCAATGAGGGGGCGAGAGCGCGGCCGGACAAGGTGTGTCCGCCGACAAAATCCAGGGTAAACCCGTGGTGCCTGCGGGCGAAATTCCCTTGTTCAGGGTTTCCTCCAGGGTGGAGTCAAGGAAGCATCCACCGCCTGCGGGCGCAAGAAAAAGGGCTGCACGCGGCAGCCCTTCGACAGGATGGATCGGGGTGATCAGGGGATCATCCAGGTCAGCCAGTAGGCCTGCGCCATGGTGATCAGGCCCACCAGGAAGGCGAAGAACAGGCTGTGCTTCAGCGTGAAGCGGAACAGGTCCGATTCCTTGCCGACCAGGCCCACGGCCGCGCAGGCCACGGCGATGGACTGCGGCGAGATCATCTTGCCCGTCACACCGCCCGTGGTGTTGGCCGCGACCAGCAGGGTGTCGGACACGCCGACCTGGTGGGCCGTGGTGGCCTGCAGCGAACAGAACAGCGCGTTCGACGAGGTGTCGGAGCCGGTGAGGAACACGCCCAGCCAGCCCAGGAAGGGCGAGAAGAACGGGAAGGCGGCGCCGGTACCGGCGAGCACCAGGGCCAGCGTGCTGGACAGGCCCGAGTAGTTGGCGACGAACGCGAAGGCCAGCACCATGCCGATCGACAGGATGGGGCGCTTCAGTTCGTTGAGCACCTCGACAAAGGTCTCGACGCAGTCACGCGGCTTGAAGCGCAGCACCACGGCGGTCAGCAGGGCCGAGATCAGGATCGCGGTGCCGGTGGCCGAGAACAGGTCGAGCTTGTAGATGGCTTCGTAGGGCTTGGCTTCGGCCACGATGGGCGCCGACTTGATCACCAGGTTGTGCAGGTGGGGCACTTCGAACTTGAAGACCCAGCTGGCCAGCGGGCCTGCCTTGTCGAACAGGGCCTTGAAGGGCTTGATCGACCAGAGGGTGACGATGACCGTGAGGATGATGAAGGGCGACCAGGCCTTGAGGATCTGGCCGGCGGTATAGCCCGAAGCACGGCCGCGGGCCGGGCCACCTTGGAGCACCGCGCCACCCACGGCAGAGGCGCCGACGCCATCACCCGCAGTGGCGAAGCGGAAGCTCTCGCGCGGCTGCCAGACCTTCAGGAACAGGGTCAGCGAGACCAGGCTCACCAGGGCCGAGGTGATGTCCGGCAGTTCGGGGCCGACGTAGTTGGCGGTGATGAACTGGGTGACGGCGAACGAGCCACCGGCGACCAGGATGGCCGGCCACGTGTCGCGGATGCCCTTCATGCCGTTCATCATGAACACCAGCCAGAACGGCACGAACACCGACAGCAGCGGGAGCTGGCGGCCGGTCATCTGACCGATGGCAAACGGATCGATGCCGGTGACCTTGCCGGCCACGAGGATGGGGATGCCCATGGCGCCGAAGGCCACCGGGGCGGTGTTGGCGATCAGGCACAGGCCGGCGGCGTACAGCGGGTTGAAGCCGAGGCCCACCAGCAGCGCGGCGGTGATGGCCACCGGGGCGCCAAAGCCGGCCGCGCCCTCCAGGAAGGCACCGAAGGCGAAGCCCACGAGCAGCATCTGCAGGCGCTGGTCATCGGTGATGGACAGCACCGACGCGCGGATGACGTCGAACTGGCCGGTCTTGACGGTGATCTTGTAGAGGAACACCGCGGTGATGATGATCCACGCGATGGGCCACAGGCCGTAGAGGAAGCCGTAGCCCGCGGCCGCGAAGGCCATGTCGGCCGGCATGCCATAGCCGAGGATGGCCACGGCCAGGCTGATGGCGACCGTGATGGTGCCGGCCACGTGGCCCTTGAGGCGGAACACCGCGAGGGCGACAAAGAAGAACACCACGGGCAGGACGGCGACGGCGGCCGACAGGCCCAGGCTGCCCAAGGGGGCGTAGTTCTGGATCCAGGTGGTCATGGAAAGCGCTTTCGCGCGCAGGCGGGCTTGTGGCCAGCCCTGGCGCTCAGGTTGAAGGGAAGGGGTGCGGCGCAGAGGGCGCCGGGCTCAGTCTTGGGTCAGCGGAGCAGAGGTGGTCGCGTGTTCTGTCATGGGTCTCCTCGGTGTCGCGGTGGATGAATGGGGATGCGGGGAATGGAAGGCCGCACCGGGGCGGGCCGCCGTGCAGTCATCGAGCAGGGCTTCGAGGCTGGCGTAGGGGCGGCCGCTGTGCGTGCTCAGGCCGATCTGGCACGTGCGGCTGGTGGAGACACCGTGCTCGCAGTCATCGGGCAGGGCGGCGCGCAGGTGGCGCAGGCCGTTGGCGTTCAGCTCGGGCAGGGTGAAGCCCTTGCTGCCGGCAAAGCCACAGCACGCGATGTCGGGCACGGTGACCTGGCGGGCGCAGGCGCGGGCCACGCGCAGCAGCGCATCGCGCTGGCCGGCCTTGCTGGTGGCGCAGGGCACGTGTACCGCGAGGTGGTCAAGCTGGCGCACGACGGCCACGCGGGGCAGCACGCGTTCGGCCAGGAAGCGGGTGGCGTCGAACAGTTGCAGCCGGGCGTCGAGCTGGCCCGCACGTTGTGCTTCGATGAGGCGCAGCGAGCAGGGCGCGTTGTCGAGGTAGACCGGCAGGCGGCCTTGCTGACTGGCGGCGAGCAGCGCGGCGTTGGTGCGGGCCAGGGCGCTGTGTGCCGCTTCGGTGGCGTTGGCCGAATCGAACGGTTGACCGCAGCACAGCGTGGCCGGGTTGGGCGGGTAGACCGGCGTGAGGCCGGCCTTGGCAAACAGGTTGAAGGTGCGGGTGGCGAGGTTGTCGCCGCCTTGCGGGCTTTCGGCAAAGCAGCGGTTCACGCAGCTGGCGAAGTACACCACCTGGTTGTCTTCGGTGGCGGCCGGCGAGGGGGCGGGGGGCAGCGGTGCGGCCGGGCCCGGGGTGGCGGCCGGAGCAACGGGCAACACCGGGATCACCTTCTGAGCCAGGGTGTTGAGCTTGTGCGTGGCGCGCTCGCCCACCATGCTGCGGGCCAGCTGCAGGGCGCCCAGGCCCATGCGGGCGGTGCCCACCACCGTGCCCAGGTTGCGCTCGATGCGGCTGGCCGTGGCGGCATGGGCGCTCGGGCCCTTGAGCTGCTTCATCAGTGCGCCGGTGTTGATGCCGACCGGGCAACGGGTGGCGCACATGCCGGTGGCGGCGCACGTGTCGACGCCGGCCCAGCCGTACTCGGCTTCGAGTTCGGCGAGCAGCGAGGGGTCGCTGCCGTCACGGCGCAGTTGCTGGATGCGGCGCCACAGCACGATGCGCTGGCGGGGTGTGAGCGACAGGCCGTTGGACGGACAGGCGGGCTCGCAGAAGCCGCATTCGATGCAGGTGTCGACAATGGGGTCGGCCGCGGGCAGGCGCTTGAGATCCGCCAGGTGCACGTCGTCCCGGTCGCTGATGATGACGTCGGGGTTCAGCAGGCCGGCCGGGTCGAACAGGCGCTTGATGGACCGCATCAGCGCATAACCGTCCTCGCCCCATTCCAGCTTCACATACGGCGCCACATTGCGGCCTGTGCCGTGCTCGGCCTTGAGCGAGCCGCCGAAGTCGACGGCCACCAGCTGACTGACGGCGTCCATGAAGTCGCTGTATCGGCGTACTTCGGTGTCGCTGTCGAAGGCCGGCGCGAACACGAAGTGCAGGTTGCCTTCGAGCGCGTGACCGAACACCAGGGCCTCGTCGTAGTGGAAGCGGTCGAACAGGGCGGTCAGGCCCCGCACGCCCTCCGCCAGCCGTTCCACGGGGAAGGCCACGTCCTCGATCACGCAGGTGCTGCCCACGGGGCGCACGGCACCGACCGCGGGGAACAGGCCCTTGCGCAGCGCCCAGTAGGTGTCGCACACCTTGGGGTCGGTGGAGAAGCCGCTGAGCGCGGCGGGCGAGAAGGTGTGCAACAGCGTGTCGACGGCCGAGATGTGGGCCTGCAGGGCTTGCGCGTCGCCAGCGTGCACCTCGATCAGCAGGGCGGCGGCATCCGAAGGCAGGTTGCCGTACATGAAGGCCGGCATGCCGGCCTTGCCCTGCACGGCGGCGATGCTGCGGCGGTCGACCAGTTCCACGGCGGCGACGCGGCCCTGCTCCTTCAGCGCCGTGACGGCGCGACAGCACACGTCCAGCTCGTCGAACAGCACGAGGGTCGAGGCCTTGTGGGCCAGATCGGGCACGGTGTCGTAGGTGATGCTGGCGATGAAACCGAGCGTGCCTTCCGAGCCGATCATCAGGTGCGTGAGGATGTCCACCGGGTCATCGAAGTCGATGAGCGCGTTCAGGCCGTAGCCGGTGGTGTTCTTCAGGCGGTACTTGTGGCGGATCTTGGCGTGCAGCGCGGTGTTCTCGCGGGCTTGCGTGGCCAGCCAGCTCAACTCCGTCAGCAATTCGGCGTGGCTGATGCGGAAGGCCGCCACATTGGCCGGATCGCTGGTGTCCAGCACGGTGCCATCGGCCAGCATCACGCGCAGCGCGTGCAGTGTGTGGTAGCTGTTCTGCCGGGTGCCGCAGCACATGCCCGAGCTGTTGTTGGCGGCCATGCCGCCGATGCGGGCGGTGGCAATCGAGGCCGGGTCCGGGCCGATCTTGCGGCCATAGGGGCGCAGCGTGTCGTTGGCATGCTGGCCGATCACGCCGGGCTGCAGGCGGATGCGGGCGCCTTCGTCCAGCACGTCCTGCTGTGTCCACCCCTCGTTGACGAGCACCAGCACCGAATCGCTGACCGCCTGTCCCGACAGGCTGGTGCCGGCTGCGCGCAGCGTGAGGGCCACCTGGTGGTGGTGCGCCAGGCGCAGCAGCGTGGCGACTTCGGCTTCGTTGCGCGCCAGCACGACGATCTGCGGCACGAGGCGGTAGAAGCTCGCGTCCGTGCCATAGGCCAGCGTGCGCAGCGGGTCGGTCAGCAGGCGCTCGGTCGGCAGGTGGCGGGACAGGTCGGCCAGAAAGGCCTGGTGTTGCGGGGTCATCATCGTTGGCGTTCGGCAAGACGCTCTTGCAGCGTCTTCGGGGCAGGCTTCAGGGCGATGCGGTGCAGGGTCCAGCCCAGTTGCTTGCGGGGCATCAGGCCGCGCAGGCGGGTGGCCAGCCAGGTGTAGGCGCGGTAGCGCAGCGGGTTGGCATGCAGCCAGGCCCACAGACGCCAGACGCCGGCCAGGTGCGGGTCGTGCGCAGCGCCCTGGCCCTTCAGCGGGTGGCTCACCGATTGATCCGGCGCGCGCACAGCCTCTTCGCGCAGGCGCAGCAGCAGATCGGGGATCGGGATGCGAACGGGGCAGACCTCGCCGCAGGCGCCGCAGAGACTGGACGCGGTGGGCAGGTCCTTGGTGTTCTGCAGGCCCAGCAGGTGCGGCGAGATGATGGCGCCGATGGGGCCCGGGTAGGTCGTGCCATAGGCGTGGCCGCCCACGCGGGCGTACACCGGGCAGTGGTTCATGCAGGCGCCGCAGCGGATGCACTGCAGGGTGGCGCGCAGCTGCTCGTCGGCAAAGGCCTGGCTGCGGCCGTTGTCCAGCAGCACGAGGTGCACCTGCTTCGGGCCATCGCGCTCGCCGTCGCGGCGCGGGCCGCTGATCATGTTGAAGTAGGTGGTGACGGGCTGGCCTGTGGCCGAGCGCGTCAGCAGGCTGTAGAGCGGCGGCACATCGCTGAGGAACTCGACGACCTTCTCGATGCCGGTGATGGCGATGTGCACGTCGGGCACCGTGGTGCACATGCGGCCGTTGCCCTCGTTCTCGACCAGGCACAGCGTGCCGGTTTCGGCCACGGCGAAGTTGACACCCGACAGGCCGACCCTGGCCTGGGGGTAGAGGTCACGGATGGCGTGGCGGCCGATGCGGATGAGGGCGTCGACGTCCTCCGTAAGAGGAGCGCCCGGCACCTTCTCGTGGAAGAGCCGGGCGATCTGCGCGCGCGTCTTGTGGACGGCTGGCATGACGATGTGGCTGGGCTTTTCGCCAGCCAGTTGGACGATGTACTCGCCCATGTCCGATTCGATCGCGGTGATGTCGTGCTCGGCGAGGTGGTGGTTGAGCTCGATCTCCTCGCTCACCATCGACTTGCCCTTGAGCACGAGGTCGCCGCCCGCAGCCACGACCAGCCCGCGGATGATGGCGTTGGCCTGCTCGGGCGTTTCCGCCCAGTGCACCTGCACGCCGTTGGCGGTCAGGCGGGCCTCCAGCGTTTCCAGCAGCTCGGGCAGCTTGCTCAGGCAGCGCTGGCGGATGCCTTCGCCCAGCGTGCGCAGGGCCTCGAGCTCGGCGGTGTCGGGGAACTGCGCGGCGCGCTTGGCCTGCAGAAAGTCCATGGCACCGCGGAAGCTGCGACGCTGGCCGGTGTTGCCCAGGGCCTCGTGCGCGCGGGCCTTGAACTCGCGCGAGGGCATGAACTCGAGTTTGTGAACGATCGGCTTCATGCGCAGGCTCCGGTGGCGGTGGCCAGGGCGGTCAGGTCGACCTCGTCGGGCACGATGAGCAGCAGCACCAGGGCGCGGGGGCCGTGGGCACCATAGGCCAGGGTCTGCTGGATGTCGGACGTCTTGGAGGGGCCGGACACGAGCAGGGCGTTTGTCGGCATGCCGACGGCGGCCCAGCCTTCGGCCGTCATGGCTTCATGAAAGTGGGTGTGCACTTTGCGGCCGTCCAGCAGGGCGATGTGCAGCGGCGGCACGAGGCTCACGGTGCGGGGCTCGTCGGCATCGGGCCAGAGGATGAGGCTGCCGGTGGCCGCGATGGCCGAGCGCACGGTGGTGAAGCCGGCGTCGATGTCGGTGAAGAGCTCGGCCTTCCAGTGCTCGATGTCGCGGTCGAAGGCGCGGATGCGGGCGGAGCTGCCGGCTTGCTGCAGAGCCCGGGCGGCACGATCGCCGTGGGTGGTCTGCGGTGCCAGCAGGATCTGGCGCACGCCCTTGTCGCCCACCACCCAGGCCAGGCGGGCCGGCCAGTCGCTTTCGCGCACGAGGTGCACTTCGGTCTGCACCGACTGCATCATGTTCACGAGTCGGGTCAGGCGTTCGGTCAGGGGCCAGTTCGGCGTGTTGCCAGCGTAGTGGCTGGCCACGGCCGTGGCCGCCGGGGGCGTGTGCGCGGCGGGCGCATCGGCCAGGGCACCGCGCAGCCTGGCGAGGATGCGGCCACGCGGCGTGGCGTCGTCAGCGTGCGTGTGGTTCATGCCTTGACCTCCTTGGCGCCTTCCAGGCGCTTCAGCAGGAAGGTGGCCATGTGCTGACCACAGAAGCTGCCGCACTCTGACTTGGCCAGCTTGCCGTTGATGTTGAGCAGGCAGCCGCCATCGGCCGTGATGAAGGTGGTGGCGCCCGTGCCGTGCAGGGCCGCGGCCTTGTCGGCCACCATGGCGCCGGAGATGTCGGGGTGGCGGATGGAGAACGTGCCGCCGAAGCCGCAGCATTCCGATTCGTGGTCGTGCACCACGCGTTCGACGCCGGGCAGCGCGTCGACGAGGGCCCAGCCGTGCTGGTGGGTGCCCATCTCGCGCCGGGCCGAGCAGGAGGTGTGCACGGCCACGCGCGTGGGCTCGCCGTGTTGCGGCCAGCTCGGCCGGTGGGTGAGGTCCAGCGTGTTCAGCAGGAAGTCGGTGAGCTCGACCACGCGCGCCGCGATGGCCGTGGCGTGGGCCTCATCGGGCGTGCCCGCAAACAGCTGCGGCCAGTGGTGCTTCATCATCCCGGCGCACGAACCGGAGGGCACGACGATGGGCCAGTCAGCCTTCGGGAACAGGCCGAGCTGGGCGCGGGCGACGGTCATGGCCTCTTCGCGTTGGCCGCTGGTGTAGGCCGGCTGGCCGCAGCAGCTTTGCCCCTTGGGCACGTGCACGCGTACCCCCTCGCGTTCCAGCAGGGTGATTGCGTCCATGCCCGCGTCAGGCAGGAACAGGTCCACCAGGCAGGTGGCGAAGAAGTAGACGTCGGTTGGGGCAGTCATGAGCTCTGTGGGCGTGAGGCCGGAAGCCGGGACGCCGGCTGGTCCCGGGTAATTGGTAAAACCAATTTTGGCATCGACAGGGCGTGACTGTAGAAGAGGCGCAAAAGGGGCGTCAACGCCCCGAATTCAGGGTTAACCCTGGCGATAGATAAAATGATGATTGGTCAGACCAATTTGTGGTCTGCAGACCCGATCAGGTCGACTGCCTCAGTGTCCGGATCAGCAGGCCGTGAAGGCTGTCCACGGCCTTGTTGCCGCGCGATTCGCGGCTCCGATAGACCGCCACCTCCATGGGGGCCAGCGGGCCCAGCCCGTGCGCAGCCCCGAGGACCTGCAGATGAGGCGGGGCACTGCACTGCGTCAGCGCGGCCACGGCCAGCCCGCTGTCCACCGCGGCAATCTGGCCGGCCAGGCTCGAGCTGTTGTAGACAACCTTGTAGCGCCGCCCCTGCTGCGCCAGGGACTGAATGGCCCCGCGCCGGGCCAGGCTGGCCTCTTCGTACACCGCGATCGGCAGCGGATCGCGTCGCCAGAGCTCGAACTGAGGCGAGCCCACCCAGACCATGGGCTCATGAAACAGCAGGGTCCCGCGCCGCGCGTGGTCGCGCGAGACGAGCGCCAGATCGAGTTCACCCCGCGCCACACGCGGGATGAGGGCGGGCGACTGTTCGCAGTTGAGTTCGATCTCGACCCCGCTGTGCTTCGGCGCAAAGCGCTTGAGCACCGGCGTGAGGTAGCGGGTGGCATAGTCATCCGGCACGCCCAGTCGCACGCGACCCGTCAGCTCGTCGCCATGCAGGGCGCTCAAGGCCTCGGCTTGCAGATCCAGGATGCGTCGCGCGTACCCCAGCAGCATCTGGCCATCCTGAGTCAGCAGCAGCTTGCGTGGCCCCCGGTCGAGCAACCGACGGCCCACGGCTTCCTCCAGCTTCTTGAGTTGCATGCTGATGGCCGACTGCGACCGGTGCACCTCTCCGGTGGCGCTCGAGAGCGAGCCCGTGTCCACCACGGCGACAAAGCACTTCAGCCAGTCGATCTGGAGGTTCTGCAGCATTGCCGGCTCCTTTCTATTCGATGATCGAATGCAAGCGATGTGAATTTTGCGCTTTTCGGAAGGCCCCGAATTCATCACAGTGTGAGGCCCAAGCACGAAGATCCTCACCTGCCCTTGTGCCGATGCCCTCATGACTTCGACCGATCCCGCTACCCTCTCTCAAAGTGAGCTGAACCGCCACCTGGTGTGGACCGGCTTTCGGCAGATGGTGCCCATGGCCTTGTTCGTGATGGTCTTCGGTGCCGCCTTCGGTCTGGCCGCCACCCAGCGCGGTCTGGATGCCCTCTCCGTGGTCTGCATGAGCGCCCTGGTCTTTGCGGGCACGGCGCAGTTCGCGGTGCTGGATCTGTGGGGGCCCGCGATGCCGATGTTGGCCATGGCCCTGACGGTGTTTGCCATCAATGCACGGCACCTTCTGATGGGGGCGTCGCTCTATCCCTGGCTTCGCGACCTGCCACCCGGTCGCCGCTACGGGCTGATGACGCTGGCCTCCGACGCCAACTGGGCCCTGTCGATGCAGGCGCTGGCCCGCGGACAGCCAGGCTTGGGCATGCTGCTCGGTGGCGGCGCCGCGCTGTGGGTGTTCTGGGTGCTGGGCACGTGGTTGGGCACGCAAGTGGGCGACCTGATTGCCGACGCCCGCCGGTGGGGGCTCGACATGGTGATGGGCTGCTTCATGCTGGCGATGGCGGTGGGGGGCGAGAAGAACGGGCGCACCTTCGCCATCTGGGGGGTGGCGGCCTGTGCGTCGCTGGCTGCCTACCGCCATCTGCCAGAGAACAGCCATGTGGTGGTGGGTGCGCTGGCCGGGGGCCTGCTGGGCGCTGCGTGGAAGGAGGCACCTCATGGCGATTGACCTTGCTGCGTGGGGCCCCTTCCCGGTGGTCCTCGTCATGGCGGCCGTGACCCTGGCCACCCGGTGGGGCGGCGTCTTCATCATGTCCTTCGTGCCGCTGGGCGAGCGCACGAGGCGCTTCATTGCCGCCATGTCGGGCTCGGTCCTGGTGGCGGTGCTCGCGCCCATGGCGATGAGAGGGGATGGTGGCGCCCGGCTCGCCTTGCTGTCGACCGCTGTCGTCATGCTGGTGATCAAGAAGCCCCTGCCTGCCATTGCTGCGGGCGTGGTGGTGGCCGCGCTGTTCCGCCAGCTGTGATGCGGCATGGCGCGCCACACGTGCCGGGGGGCTGGTGACAGACCTGCTATCGTTGCGGCTCGGCATTTTGGTCAGACCATGAACGACGCCCTCCCCAAGCCCTTGAAACGGGTCAACGTGCCCCGGCTTTCAGACGCCATCGTCCAGCAACTGGAGTCGATGATCCTGGAAGGCAGCCTCAAGGCCGGCGACGCCTTGCCGCCCGAGCGCGCGCTGGCCGAGCAGCTGGGCGTGTCACGTCCCTCGCTGCGCGAGGCCATCCAGAAGATGGCGGCCCGTGGCTTGCTGGTGAGCCGCCAGGGCGGCGGCACCTATGTGTCCGACCAGCTCGAGACCAGCTTTTCCAGTCCCTGGCAGAGCATGGTGGCCAGCCATCCCGAACTGCGCCGCGATGTGCTGGAATTCCGGCGCATGCTCGAAGGCAGCACTGCCCGCTATGCCGCGGAGCGCGCAACCGAGGCGGACGTGGCGCGCCTGCGCGGGGTGGTCGCCACGCTCCAGCAGGCGCACGAGGCCAAGGACCTGGGTGCGCTCTCCAAGGCCGATGCGGCCTTCCATCAGGCCATCGCGGATGCCGCGCACAACGCCATGTTCAGCCATCTGCTGGCCAGCCTGTTCACGATGATGCGCACCCATGTGCACGACAACATCGCCAACCTGTTTGCCGTGGGCACGGTGTCGGGCGAGTTGCTGGAGCAGCACCTCGCCATCTTCCGCGCCATCGAAGCGCACGATCCGGCCGGCGCGCGGGCCGCGGCCGAGGCCCACATCGACTTTGTCGAGCGCACCCTGATCCGCATGCGCGATGAAAGCGAGCGCGAGGCCCGGGCCGTGCGGCGGGCTGCGGTGCGGGGCGAGCCGCTACCTGATCCCTGGCGAGAGCCCTGACCCGGCCGGCGATCCACTCACGGTGATGCCGGGTGCGGCGTGCCCTGTCCGTCGATGTGGACGGTCTCGAGGCGCCAGGCGGTCACGCCCCGGGCCGTGATGTCCATCCACAGCACGGCACCGGTCCGGCTGTCTCGGTCCGAGAAGCCGTCGAAGACAAAGTTGCCGAGGCTGTAGATCACGGGTTTGCCGTCGATCACCTCGGTGTCCTGAACGACGTGGGGATGGGCCCCGACAACGGCATCGGCGCCGGCCTGGATCATGCGCCGAGCCAGTGCCCGCTGTCGGGCGTGAGCCTGCAGGTTGCCCTCCTGGCCCCAATGCATGAACGGAATGACGACGTCTGCCCGGGTGCGGGCTTCCCGGATGTCGTGCAGCACCTGCTCGTCGTCGCTCCACGCGATGCCCGGGTGGGCATCGCCAGCTTCGAAGCGGCGAGGGAACATTTCGTTGAACCCCAGAATGGCCAGGCGAATGCCCCGGCGCTCGATCACCTTGATCCGGTGAGCCTCACGGCGGTCGCGCCCCCCGCCCACATAGGGCAGGCCGGCGCGGTCCAGGCGGCCCAGCATTTCGGTGAAGGCCGCCGGACCATAGTCGCCCGAGTGGTTGTTGGCGAGGGACACCACGTCGACATGCCGCTGCAACAGCGGCAGCACCCGGGGATGGGCGCGGAAGGTCCAGGGCTTGGGCAGGGCACGGCCACCGCGGGCGATCACGCACTCGAGGTTGGCAACGCGCAGGTCGGCTGCGGCCAGGCGCTGTGCCATGGGCGCGAAGGGGTTGCCGCCTCGGCGGATCAGCCGGCCCGGCCCGTCGGCGAGCATGATGTCGCCCATCCAGGCCACCTTCATCACCGCGCCGGTGGGCAGCGCCGATGCGACGGGCACATGTCCCATGGAGGCGGAGGGCACCGTGCCATCGGCCTCGTCGGCGCCGCGGGGCAGCGCGCCTGCCGTCACGAGCGCACACCCCCAGGTCAGCTCACGGCCCAGATACGGCGAGTAGACCCGCTGCCAGCCGCTGAGCGAGGGTGTCCAGGCGGCATCCTGGTCCAGCGGGGCAGACCGCTGCGCGGGGGACAAGGTCCAGCTGACGTGCTGCAGCACGGTGGGATCGGGTTCCGACTCCACATCGGTGACGGTCACTGACGCCAGGGCGGGGCCATCGGCGGGGGAGGCCAGCAGCAGCGCGCGGAAGCGGAAGCGGTCCTTGACCGCCACGCCGGTCACGGCATAGGGATCCTGCGTCGCGTGGGTCCGGACCTGCTGGGTGTGGCCCGCCATGCGCAGCACGCACAGCAGTTCGGGCTGCCCACCAGCGGGTTCCGATCCCCAGGATGATGCGGGCGCGCCCTGCGCTGAAAGCGCGGCCATGCCCAGCATGGCGCACAGGGTCACCTTCGCCCGCCACGCGACGCGACGGCGAGCGGCAGGCCAGGATCGGACGAACAGGGCGGTGTGTCGCATGGCAGGGTGGGCGAAGCGGGCAGGTTGCGTTCAGTGTAGGGTGCGCGCCTTGGAACACGGCTTCCGGTAGGAACGCCGATTGCCCTGGGGACCCCGATGCGCTCGTCTCACCATTCTCCCGCCGGCGTGCGGGCCCTGTTTCTCGCGGCCGGTGCTTTGTTCGCCACCTGGGGCGTGCACGTGCCCAGTGTCAAATCCCACTACGGCGTGGGAGAGCAGCTCCTCGGCTTCGCGATGCTGGCGATGGGCGTGGGCGCCTGCGTCGGGCTGACCCAGGCAGGCCGGCTCATCGGCCGCCACGGGCCCCGTGCGGTGTTGCGGATCACGGCGGTGATCAGCCCGCTGACACTGGCCTTTCTGCTCACGGGCAGCGCCTATGCGGCCGTGGTGGCGATGGTGTTTGCCTTCGGCCTGGTGTCCAGCACCTTCGACGTCGCGATGAACGTGGCGGCGACCGACCTCGAGCGGCTTGGCGACCGACCGGTCATGAGCGGCTTTCACGGCATGTTCAGCGCCGGCGGCATGGCCGGCGCCGGCATCGGGGCACTGGCCCTGCAGGCGGGCATGGCGCCGGTTCACCACCTCTGGCTGTCGTGCGCCCTGTGCCTGGGCCTGGGCTGCTGGGGGGCGGGCAGGATCCAGCCCGGGCGCGACGAGGAAGGCGGGACTTCCGGCTTCCAGATCGGTCGCGGGGCCTTGGCCTTCATGGGCATGCTGGCTGCGCTCGGCCTGCTCTGCGAGGGCGCGATGTACGACTGGAGTGTGCTCTATCTGCGTGAGGAGCAGGATGCGGCGTCCGGTCAGGCGGCATGGGCCTACGCCAGCTTCTCCGGCGCGATGGCAGCAGGTCGGTTCGGTGGCGATTGGGTTCGTGCACGGGTCGAGGCCGGGACCTTGCTGCGCGGCAGCGCGCTGCTGGCCGCGTGCGGCATGGCGGTCGTGCTGCTCGCGCCGGGTGTGATGCCGGCACTGATCGGCTTCGCCCTGGTCGGCTTGGGCCTGGCCAACGTGGTGCCCCTGCTGTTCGTGGCCGCCGGCCGGGTCCCCGGGGTGACGCCGGCGCACGGCATCGCCGTGGTGTCGGCCATGGGCTATCTCGGCATGATGGGCGGCCCCGCCCTGATCGGTGTCGTGGCACAGGCCTACAGCCTGAAGTTGGCGCTCACGCAGGTCGTGCTGTTTGCCCTCGTTCTGGCGGCGGCGTCCCGCCGTGCGCTCGCGGCACGCTGACGGTGCTCCTGCGTGAGGCAGCCGTCCCGCAGGCCACGGCCACGGCTTTCGTGACGCGCTTCACGGTATAGCGGGTTGCCCCCATCAAGCTGCCGCGCTGCGTGTCCGAAACTGAAAAACACGGGATATGGGTTCCCGGTGGAAAGTGGCATTCATGAAAGCGCTCAACACGTTGAGAATGGGGCGGCGACTCGGCCTGGGTTTCGCTGTGGTGCTGGCCCTGGTCGTGTGCATCTGTGCGCTGGGCTGGGTCAAGCTTCAGAGCACCCGGGAGAACGCGGCGAAGGCCGCTGCGGTGCGCGTCATCGCCGACCAGGCCACGCGCTGGCACAGTCTCACCATGCTGAATGCCAACCGGACGCTCGCGATCGCGAAGTCCGGGAACCACGAGGGGGTGCAGTCGCATTTCGCGGGCTTGATGAAGCAGACCTCCGCCGAGATCACCGAATTGCAGAAGTCGCTCGAGGGCGCGGCGTCCACCGACGAGGAGCGCGCGACGTTCAAGGAGATCGCCGCGCGCCGCAAGGTCTACATCGATGCCCGCGACGAAGCGCTGCGTCGGCTGAAGTCCGGTGATGCCGAGGCCGTCGCGTTCATCGACAAGGAATTGGTGCCCCTGGTGGAGCGCTACCTGGCGGCGATTGCCGAGTTGGGCAAGCAGGAGGGGGCTCGTGCCGAAGCCATCGAGCTGGCCCTGCAGGAGGAGGTCGCCGCCGCGCAGACGACGATCGCCGTGCTCGGCTTGCTGTGCGTGTTCGTCGGTGTGCTGGTGGCGCGCGCCATCACCCTGTCGGTCACCCGTCCGCTGGCGCATGTCGTGAAGGTCACCCGTGCGATCGCCGATGGTGACCTCACCAGGACGTCGCGCATCGAGGGCGATGACGAGGTGGCCGAGGTGCTGCGTTCTCTGCAGGAGATGCGCACCTCGCTTGGGGGCATCGTGCAGGAGGTCCGCCACTCCACGGAGTCAATCCGCGTGGCCAGCTCGGAAGTGGCCTCCGGCGGCATGGACCTGTCCAACCGGACGGAACAGACGGCGTCCAGCCTGCAGGGGGCTGCATCCTCGATGGAGCAGATTGCCACCGGCGTGATGCAGACGGCCGAATCGGCGGGCACGGCGGCCGACCTGGCGCGTCAGGCCGCGGGCGCTGCCGAGCGCGGAGGCGAGGTGGTGTCGCAGGTCGTGAGCACGATGGGTGAGATCAACCAGCGGTCGCAGAAGATCGTCGACATCATCAGCGTGATCGATGGCATCGCCTTCCAGACCAACATCCTGGCGTTGAACGCGGCGGTCGAAGCAGCCCGCGCCGGCGAGCAGGGTCGCGGCTTTGCCGTGGTGGCGGGCGAGGTGCGCCTGCTGGCCAAGCGCTCGGCCGAGGCGGCCAAGGAGATCAAGACGTTGATCGGTGCGTCGGTGGAGTCGGTCGAGGCGGGCGCCCGCCTGGTGGAAGAGGCCGGAAGCTCGATGGGGGCCATCGTCACGGCCGTCGAGCAGGTCAACCGCATCATTGCCGAGATCACCGAGGCCACCAAGGACCAGTCGGACGGCATCTCGCAGGTCAACCGCACGGTCGGTGAACTCGACAGCATGACGCAGCAGAATGCCGCGCTGGTCGAAGAGTCGGCGGCGGCCGCAGCCAGCATGAAGGATCAGGCCGGCCGTCTGGCCGAACTGGTGTCGGTCTTCCGCCTCGAAGGACGCCCGGCTTGAAGGGACCCGATCAACGAGGCTGACCGACGCGGGCCATGACCTGTCCGCTCAAGGCGGTGGGCGCCCCGGCAGCGGCTCCCCCGACGGTTGCCTGCGCCTTGCATCGGCCGAACACGTAGTCCGACTCCCGCACCGAGCGGGTTTCCAGCCAGTAGCGCCAGGTCGACTTCGGCCAGATGGCGAAGTTGATGCCGTCGGCGGTCTGATACCAGCTCTTGCAGCCCGAGCTCCACACCGTGCCTTTCAGGCTGCGGGTCATCTCGCCCAGAAAGCGCTGCATGGCCTCGGGCTTCACGTCGATCCAGTCGGCCTGGCGGCGCTTGACCAGCTCGATGCACTGGATGATGTAGTCGACCTGGGCCTCGATCATGAAGATGATCGAGTTGTGGCCCAGACCGGTGTGGGGGCCCACCAGCTGGTACATGTTGGGATAGTTCGCCGTGGTGATGCCGTAGTAGCTGGTGGGGCTCACCTTCCAGTCTTCCTGCACGGTGTGGCCGTTCAACCCGCGCAGCTCGAAGTTCTTCATGTAGATCCGCGGGTCGACGACGAAGCCCGTGCCCAGCACGATGCAGTCGAGCTTGCGCTCCTTGCCATCGCGGGTGACGATGCCGTCGGGCGTGATCTCCTGGATGGCATCCGTGACCAGCTCGACGTTCTCGCGGTTGAACGTGGGATACCACTTGTTGGAGATCAGGATGCGCTTGCAGCCCAGCGTGTAGTCCGGCGTGAGCTTCTCGCGCAACGCGGGATCCTTCACCTGGTAGGCAATGAACTTCTTGAGCAGACCTTCGCCGATGCGGGCCATCCACGGGTTCAGGATGGGCCACAGGCGTGACTCGTTCGTCCAGTAGCAGCGCCAGCGGTGGAGCGTCTGCGTGAAGGGCAGGGCCTTGAACAGGGCCTTGCGCAGGCTGGAGTAGCTGCGCTCGTCGCGCGGGATCACCCAGGCCGGTGTGCGCTGGAACACATGCAGTTGCGCCACTTTGGGCGCGATTTCGGGCACGTACTGGATGGCCGAGCCACCCGTGCCCAGCGACGCCACGCGTTTGCCGCGCAGGTCATAGCCGTGGTCCCATTGCGCCGAGTGCATCACCTTGCCCTTGAAGGTGTCCAGTCCCTTGATGTCGGGGAAGGCGGGCACGTGCAGGGGGCCCGATGCCAGCACCCAGTGCCGCGCCATGATGGTTTCGCCACCTGCGGTCTTGATCACCCACCGGCCGGTGCCTTCGTTGAACACGGCGCTGACCACCTCCTGATTGAAATGGATCTTGGGGCGCAGGTTGTGCCTCTTGACCGTGTCGAGGATGTACTGCTGGATCTCGTGCCAGGGCGCGTAGCGCTTGCTCCAGTCGGCCTTCTTCTCGAACGAGTAGGAGTACATGTGCGACTGCACATCGCAGGCCGCGCCGGGGTAGTGGTTGTCGCGCCAGGCGCCGCCCACCTCGGCGGCTTTCTCCAGGATCAGGAAACTGTGGATGCCGCGCTTTTGCAGCTGGATGGCCATGGCCAGCCCGCCAAAGCCGGCGCCGGCGATCGCGACGTCGACGTGGTGAACAATCGGTTGAGGTGCGGTGTGCTGCATGGCGAGGCCTTTTCTGGGTGTATTGCCCCCTGGCCCGTGCCGCCGAGGGAGGCGGACACAAATCAGGGGCGTGTCTCCGAACATGGCGCGATGGTGCGCGCCCGCCCCCGAGGCAGCCATGCTAGATTCGACCGAGCAATTGATTCTTTCGGCCAGAAACCTGCCGTTTTCGGGTTTACCCAGGCCAGTTAATTGACCTGAATCAACATGAGCACCCGATCCATTCTTGGCCTGATCTACATGGTTCAAGGTCTGAAGCAGCTGGGCGAGGACCCGGAGCCCGTGCTGCAGCGGCACGGGCTCACGCTGGACAAGCTCGATCCGAGCACACGCATCGAGCGGTCGCGCGAACTGCGCATCTATGCAGACCTGGCCGAAGGACTGCACGACCCCCTGGTGGGGCTGCGGCTGGGCGGGTTCTATGGGCTCGCGGGCTACGGCCCTCTGGTCATGCTGTTGATGACCTGTCCCAACGCTTACGAAGCCTTCCAGACGGGGATCCGCTACCAGAAGCTGACCTATCTGTTCGGCACGCTCCGCATGGAGCCGGGCGAGCGGCAGAGCGCGCTGGTGTTGCAGCCCATGCCGATGCCGCCCCAGGCCTTCCGCTTCCGGGTTGATGGCGAGGTGTCCGGCACGTACAAGATGGTGCGGGACATGCAGGCGACGCTGGGCATGGACATCCGGGCCGAGCGCATCGACATGCCCTATCCGCGTCCGCCGGAGGCCGCCGCGTACGAAGCCTACTTCGGCTGCCCTGTCCGGTTTGGCGAACACGAGGCGCGGTTCTGGCTGCGCAACGAACACCTGCAGTTGCGGTTCCCGACGGCCGATCCGTCGGGCCACGCGATGTACCGGGCGATGTGCGACCAGCAACTGCAGGTGCAAGCGCGATCGGATGACACGCTGGCAGAACGGGTTCTGGCTCACCTGGGGCTGTTCAGCGGTGCGTTCCCGTCGGCGGAGGAGGTCGCGCGCTCGTTCGAGATGAGCGAACGCAGCCTGCGGCGCGCGTTGAGCGAGGAAGGCCGGGGCTTCCGGGAACTGCTGGCCGAGGCGCGCTACGCCAAGGCGCGGCACCTCCTGAGGCACAGCAGCCTGTCGGTGGAGGCCGTGGCCCATCAACTGGGCTATGCCGAGTCCGCGGCCTTCATCCACGCGTTTCAGCGATGGGCCGGGCAGACGCCGGCGGCCTACCGAGGGCAAGGCATTAATTCAACTAACGGTAATTAGCACTCAAAATAGACGGTGCTTGTATGTGTGGTTTTGGGTCTATTTACGGTTAGTTGAATTCATGTCTCGCTCTGTAGATACTGTCACCGACTGGTTGCTCTCGGGCCTGGGCAAACAGGCTTATGTGCTGACCAGCCGAGCCAGGGCGCCCGCGCCCATTGCTGTGTCGGAAGAGGCGGCCGCGGTCTACCGCACCATGGTGCGGGCCTATGTGGAATGGGCCGAGGCGCACGGTGTGAGCGTCGAGGACCATCCGCAGGAAGCGGTCAACGGTTTCCTCGAGCACCGATGCGCAGGGCCAGCCCCATGGTCCGAAGGCACCTACCGGCGCTATGCGCGTCTGCTGACCCGTCTGCATTGGGCTGTTCAGGGCGGTGCGCTGATCGTCGTCAAAGGATGGGACGAGACCCGCTCGGGGAAGTCACCCCAGCACAGCGGGCGGGGCATAGCAAGCGGCAGCGACGGAGACATCCAGGATGCGTTGTCCCTGGGAACGGATGCATGGATCACACGGGCCGAAATCGACCGGCTGACGGCGCCCCTGTTTGAGATGGCCGACGCCGAACCGTCGCTGCCCTGGAAAACCGCGCGCAATCTGGTGATTCTGTCTTTTGGTCTGGATCTGGGCTTGCGTTTCCAGGAGATTCGCCGCTTGCGGCAGGGATCATTCAACACCGAGCCGGACGAAACCCGCGTGAAAGTCCACCGGGATGAGACCGCGCGCACCGCTCGCCATCGCACCGTCACCATCGGCGACGAGCAGGATCCGGCTGAATCGACCGGCATGGCGCGGGCGCATCGACTGCTGCGCGGGTGGCTGCACACGATGCCACCGGCTTTGCGCGGGGCAGACCGCCCCATATTGCCATCGACCGCAAAAGGCGGTCTGCTCACACCGTCCACGGTGTTTCGAATACTGCAAGGCCTGGGGGCCCATTCTCCGGAACCACAGCACTGGCTTTTCCAGGGTGGTGTCCAGGCATTGCGCCGGGCGCACATTCACCTTGCGCTCGCCGAGGGCGTACCCGCAGCCGAACTGCAGGCACGGCTGGGAATTCACCATCTCGCCTCGATCGAACGATACCTTGATGCGTACGGTGGGAATCACCCCGCATGACACGTCACCCAGCCTGGGGCGACGCAATACCGTCAGACGGCCGCGGAAGTTTTATTCAGAACGTGAGATATCTTTCAATCCGTTGCACCCGGCGTGCGCAGGACGGCCTCATATTCTGAATCTGCCGCCGCCGATTAACGAGAAGATACTCTCGCTGCATGTATCATCCGTGGGAATCGATTTGATCGCCCACACCGGAGACACGAATGAACTACCAAGAACTCTCTGCCAAAAAAGCCGAACTCGAACGTCAGGCTGCCGAGCTTGAAAAGCAGATCAAGGAAGCCATGCAGGCCGAGCGGGCAGGTGTGATTGCCAAGATCCGGCAAATGCTGGCCGACAATGGCCTGACCGTGGCCGACCTGATGAATGCAAAATCGCCGCGCGGCACTTCGGCGAATGGCACCAAGGTGGCGCCGAAATACAAGGATCCGGCCACTGGTTCCACCTGGAGTGGCCGCGGACTGAAGCCGAAGTGGGTGCAGGCCGCCCTGGCAGACGGCAAGAGCCTGGACGACCTGAAGGTCTGATCGGCCTCTGACGCATCGGGCGGCCGGCTCAGCCTTGTTCGCACAGCCGTGTCATGAACAGCATGCCGCCCGTCCACGCGATGGCGACCGCCGACAACAGCGCGGTCGTTCCGCTGACGGCGGCCTGAAGTCCTTGGTTATCACGCCAGGACGCTGAAGCGGCACGCCATAGCAGCCACTCGATCAGCAGCGCCGCCACGGTGCTGCCTCCCAGCAGGGCCCGCACCCCCGACTCATTGAACGGCACCGGGTAAGCGGCCGGGGTGCACACCAGGCTGACGCTCACGTAGCACAGCGCGAAATGCAGCGCCCACACGAGCAGCGGCGCTGCGCCTGCCCACACCGCTCGCCAGAACGTCCGGTCGGGGCCTCCAGGTCGTCCCATCACATCATCCCTTGCACCGCGTACGGCGTCAGTGTCACGAGCACCCCGTGGGCGCACGCGTTCCACCAGAGCAGGGCGCTGTTGTCAGCGGTCGCGCGCTGGCCGGGCCCCACCCATCCGCGCCAGATCCTGGCCGCGAGGTAGACCGCGACGGCCATGCACAACACCGTGTGCAGCCCGAGGTAAGCCAGGAGGGCTGCGATGCTGGCTGCCCAGGCATGGTCCGTGGGCCGCAAATGCACCTCCGACATCGCCGACAGCAAGCCCCCGAAGGCCCACACCAGCACGACAAGGGCCAGGCCCACCGTGGCGATACGCCAGCGCGGCAAGGCCTGCCGCCCCAACCCGCGCAACGCCGCGGTGACCAAGGCCGCCGACAGTGCAAAGCCTGCGACGACCGGCACGGCCGCATCCCACCACGATGGCAAGGCCGAGCCGGGTGGCGGACACACATCCAGCCGCATGGCCAGGTGCAGATGGGTGAAGACCATCGAGCCCAGCACGCTGGCGTCCACCACCAGCAGGATCACCGTGGCCCACCAGGTGTGCGACGCAGTCCGTGCCGCACCGATGGGCACCACCACGCTCTGTCCCACGGTGCCCGTGCCCGTGCCAGTGGCCTTGGCGCCGGGCATGGGACGGTCGCCTTGCCACAACCAGATCCAGGTCCCGACCACGGCCAGCACACCGCACAGTGCGGCCGGGATTGTCGCCTTCACGGTCAGCAGCAGGAAGAAGCCCGCGGTGCCGAGGGCGGCCAGCAGCGGCCACCAGCTCGGCTCGGGCAACACGATGAGGTGGCGCAGTTCTGCCGAGCGGGGATGGGTGATGAGCGTTTCGCGCCGACCCGTGACCGTGCCGGGCAACCAGTGCGCCCCTGCTTCCACCTCTTGTGCCAGCGTACGCTGCCGCCACAGTGGCCAGAGGCTGCGCACCTGGGGCACGCTGCGCGGACCATAGGCCTGCTGGGGCAGCCATTCCAGTGAAGGCGAACGCCAGGGGTTGCCCACGGGCCGCCCGGGGCGCCGCGCCGTGCGGATCAGGTCGAGCAACAGCAACAGCACACCGGCCGCCAGCATCAGCGCCCCCCCGCTGGCCAGCAGATTGGCGCCGTCCCATCCCAGGCCTTGGTCATACGTGTAGATCCGCCTCGGCATCCCCCACAGGCCGAGCAGGTGCATGGGGAAAAAGGTGATGTGAAAGCCCAGAAAGCACAGCGCGAACACCCACCGCCCCCATCGCTCGCTCAGCGGCCATCCGTTGTGCAGCGGCATCCAGTGGTAGAGCGCCGCGAACAACGGAAACACCAGCCCGCCGATGAGCACGTAATGCAGGTGGGCCACGATGAAGTAGCTGTCGTGCACCTGCCAGTCGAAGGGCAGCACGGCCACCATCACGCCGGTGAGCCCGCCGATGACGAAGGTGAGGAGAAAGCCGATGATGAACAGCGTGGGCGTGTTGGCCCGCACCTGGCCGCGCCATAACGTGGCCACCCACGCAAATACCTGGACCGCCGCCGGCACCGCCACCGCGAGGCTGGCCACGGACACGAGGCTGACGGCGAGCGTGCCGAGCCCGGCGGTAAACATATGGTGTGCCCACAGTGCAAAGCTGAAGCAGCCGACAGCAGCCAGCGCGGCGACGATGGCGCGGTGCCCGACCAACGGCCGCCCGACCAGGGCCGGCAGCATGGCCGACACCATGCCGGCCGCCGGAAGGAAGATGATGTAGACCTCGGGGTGGCCGAAGAACCAGAACAGGTGCTGCCACAGCAGCGGATCCCCGCCGCGGCGGGGGTCGAACAGCGGCCAGTCGAACGCCCGCTCCATCTCCAGGAGCGCCGTGCCCGCGATGACGGCCGGGAAGGCCAGGACGATCATCACGCCGACGATCAACATCGACCAGGCATAGACCGGCATCCGGCTCAGGGTCATGCCAGGCGCCCGGGTCATCAGGATGCCGATGATGAGCTCGATGGCCCCCGCGATCGCCGAGATCTCGATGAAGCCGATGCCGAGCAACCAGAAGTCCGCGTTCAGCCCCGGCGAGTGCACCCGGCTGGTGAGCGGCGGGTACATGAACCAGCCGCCATCCGGCGCCAGCCCGACGAACAGCGTGCAGAAGAAGGCAAGCCCGCCGAAGGCGTAGGCCCAGTAGGCATAGGCCGACAGTCGGGGAAAGGGCAGGTCGCGCGCACCCAGCATGTTGGGCAGCAGGAAGACCGCAATGGCCTCGACGATGGGCACGGCAAACAGGAACATCATCACCGTGCCGTGCATCGTGAAGACTTGGTTGTACGTGCCCGGGCTCAGCCAGGTGGCACCGGGCACGGCAAGCTGCGCTCGCATCATCAGCCCCAGAATTCCGGCGAGCACCAGGAACAGCAGCGCCGTGGCGATGTAGAGGCGGCCGATGAAGGTGTTGTTGATCGCGCTGAGTGCGCGCCACCCCGGCGGGCGGGCCCACGCACGCTGCAACTCGGCCAGCTCTCCGTCGGGACGGGGCAGCGTGTTGGGCAGATCGGCACGCGGTGCGGGGGCGCGGTTCACGGCAGTTGCTCCACATACTGCGCCAGTGCATCGAGCGTGTCGGCATCGAGGTGGGCATAGGAAGGCATGCGGGCCCCGGGCTTGAGCCCCTGCACGCCGACCAGCCACTGCTTGACCGCCCCCGGGCCGTTGGGGAGAACGCCGGCGCCAAGGGCCTGCCGCTGCGCCAGTCCGGACAGCGTGGGTCCCCGGGCGGCGGCGTCCCGGCTGTGGGGCGTCGCGTGGCAGACCACGCAGCCATGGGCCTGGAATGCCCTGCGCCCCGCGGTTGCGGGCGCAGCGGCCACCGCATCGGCGTCGGCCCGCACGCGCTGGGCCAGCCAGGCATCGAAGGCGGCTGCGGGCATCACCACCACGTGAAGGGCCATCCGCGCATGCTGTTCACCGCAGAACTCGGCGCACTGTCCCCGGTACACACCCGCCCGGGTCGGTGTGAACAGCAAGCGATTGGTGCGGCCAGGGACCAGGTCCATCTTGCCGCCCAGCTCCGGCACCCAGAGGCTGTGGATGACGTCGTCCGACGCCAGGCCGAGGTGAACACGTCGCCCCACGGGCAGCCGCAGTTCGTTGGCCCACACCACATCGCGGCCGCTGACCGGGTCGCGGTAGCGCATCTCCCACCACCACAGCCGGCCCACGACGCTGACCACCAGGTCCGGGTGGCGGGTGCCGGCCACCAGCGTGTCGGTGCGCTGGGCGCTGTACAGCAGCAAGGCCGTGAGCACCACCACGGGAAAGGCCACCCCTCCTCCCCAGATCCACCACGTCAGGTGCATGCGGTGCCCCTGCCGCGGCCGGATGCTGCGCGCGATGAGGAGGGACATCAGCACCGTGATCACGGCGGCGCCGACGACCAGCACCCAGGCGAGCTCCGTCAGGATCGCGGCCTCTGTGCCGGCGGGCCGCCAGATGGACGGCGCGGCGTGAACAAGGGGGGTGAGGGTGGAGTCGGACATCGGCCTCACCGGAGCGACAGGAGGTAGGCCGCCATGTCCTGCGCGTCCCGCTCCGACACGCCCATGTCCGGCATCGGCGTGCCGGGCACCAGGCTTTGCGGCGACATGATCCAGCGCGCTAGGGCGTCCGGGCCGTTGGGGACCTCGCCGGCGATGTAGCTGCGCCGGCCGAAGTGGGCCAGCGACGGCCCGCTCCGGCCGTCAGCCTGCGCCACGCCCGGCACCACATGGCAACTGCCACACTGGTACCGGGCCAGGAGCGCTCGGCCACGCCGGGCGTGCTCGTCCGGGTCGTTCGGCGCGGCCTGCCCACAGGCAGCCAGCAGCACCGCCACAAGCGCGCCCCCCCATCTGCACGGTGACGCGGCCCGGGTCGGCCCGCGGTTTGCCCGGTGCCGGCCATGAAACCCCTTGCCCTTCTGACCCTGACCTTCGCCAGCGTGGCAGCCCTCGTCGGTGTGGGCGGCGCGGTCGCCGTGGCCACGGGCTGGTATGACGTGTCGGCCGCCAGCAGCCACACCGTGCCGGTCTACCGCCTGCTCGAAAAAGCCATGCACCAGGCCGTGCGCGTGCGTGCACGCGAGATCGCCGTCCCCCGGCTGGACGACCCGGCGCGCCTGGCACACGGGGCGGTCTGCTACCGAGATCACTGCGTGCAGTGCCACGGCGGGCCGGGCGTCGCACCGGCCGACCTTGCCATGGGCCTGCAGCCGCTCCCCGGCCCCCTGATGGACGCAGCCCGCCGGTGGCGGCCCGCCGAGCTGTACTGGATCACCCACCACGGCATCAAGATGAGCGGCATGCCAGCGTGGGGAATGCGGCTGACCGAGGAGGACCTGTGGGCCTTGACGGCCTTTCTCGCGCGCTTGCCCGACCTCTCCCCATCGGCCTATGCAAGCACGTTGGACAAGGCCGGCACGGCACGCTGCCCGACCTTGTCTGCCAGCTGCAGAGAGGGCCGCTGCCGCGACGAGCCGGCCGCAGCCACGGCCGCCCACGCGCCATCGGGGCCCTGGCCCGCACGCGGACCGCAACGCGATGCTGCAGCCCGGCTGGCGTTGCAGCAATACGCCTGCATCGCCTGCCACGTGACGCCGGGCGTCATCGGGCCTGACACCCATGTCGGGCCGCCGCTGGTGGGCCTGGGTCGGCAACAGCGCCTGGCCGGCCGTTGGCCCAACAACCCGGAAGAACTGGTGCGCTGGCTGCAGACCCCGCACGCGCTGGATCCGCGCTCGGCCATGCCCGCGCTGGGTGTGACACCCGAGCATGCGCGCCTGATGGCCAGCTACCTGCTTGATCAGCCATGAGCTCACGGGGCGCTCCGTCACGGCCGCGGCAGGGCATAGGCGATCACGTGGTCGCCCGCCTTGGTACCCAGCGAGCCGTGCCCGCCCGCGACCACCACCAGATACTGCCTGCCATCCGCACCCTGGTAGGTCATCGGCGTGGCCTGTCCCCCGGCAGGCAGGCGGGCCTGCCACAGCTCCCGTCCACTGACCAGGTCGTACCCTCGCACGCTGTTGTCCAGCGTGCCGGACAGAAAGGCCACCCCGCCCGCCGTGACGATGGGCCCGCCGAGGTTGGGCACCCCCATCCGGAAGGGCAGCGGAACCGGCGCCAGATCGCGCACGGTGCCATTGCGGTGCCGCCACGCCACCCGCCCCGTCATCAGGTCGACACCGGCGACATGGCCCCAAGGCGGCTGGTGGCAGGGCAGACCGAAGGGGGACGTGAACGCGGCCAGTTTGACCGCGTAAGGCGCGCCGAAGTTCTCGTTGAGTGCGGGCAGGCTGTCCTGAGGGCGCGCCTCGCCCTGCACGACCAGGCTCTCGTCATCCGGCCGGGGAACAAGCTGTGAGGTGAATGCCAGGTAGGTGGGCGTCACGAAGGCCACCTGGCGCTGCGGATCGACCGCAATCCCGCCCCAGTTGAACACCCCGAAATTGCCGGGATGGATGAGCGCACCCCGGACCGACGGTGGCGTGAAGCGCCCCTCGTAATGAAGCCGCTTCAGTGCAATCCGGCAGCCCAGCTGATCGAACAGCGTGGCCCCCCAGGCGTCGGCGCCCGTCAGGCGGGGTGGGTTGAAGCTGATGGCCGACACGGGTTGTGTGGGGGCGGCCCGGTCTCCGGCCTGCGCGGTCTGCGGTGCGGGGCGCTCACGGACCGGCCAGATCGGCCGGCCGGTACGGCGATCCAGCACGAACAGCTCCCCCTGCTTGGT
>JAJUHM010000007.1 GCA_029279925.1 Aquabacterium olei | reverse complement strand
GCCCCGTCGTGGAAGCGGAGCCCCTCGCGGAGGCGGAATACCCACTCGGTGGGGGACGGGTTCTCCCACGAGGCGGCCAGGAGGGGGACGGGACGGAGGTCCCGGTCCAGCCCCGCCAGCCACTCGTAGACGTTGCGGAGCACGAGCATGGTCTCATGCTCGGCGGGGCAGTTCCCCAGGTCCTGGACCGGACCGGTCAGGGTAATGGCCACCTCCTCCACACCCGGCCGGCAGGCGGCCAGGGCCGTTACAGTGCAGTCTGCGCTGTTCAGCCCCTTCCCATGTCTGCCCCTCCTGCTTCCCCGCCCTTGTCAGCCCGGCTGCCCCGCTTGCTGACTGAAGTGCTGTTCTTCGTGACCGTGTGGTGGGCAGCGGACCGCCTGGTGCACGCGCTGGGCTGGCCCGTTCCGGGGGGTGTGGTCGGCCTGCTGGTGGTCACGGCGCTGCTGCTGACCGGCGTGCTGGCGCCCCGCCGCATCGAGGCCGGCGCGCGCTGGCTGCTGGGCGAGATGCTGCTGTTCTTCATCCCGCCGCTGATGGCCCTGATCCGCCATGGCGAGCTGCTGAGCGGCACCGGGCTGAAGCTGGCGCTTGCGATCGCGGTCGGCACGCTGTTCGTGATGGGTGGCGTGGGATGGGTGGTCTCGCGGGTGATCGTGCTCGAAGACCGGCTCACCGCACGCGGGCAGGAGGGCCGATCATGAGCGACCTGACCGACCTGCTCGGCGCGCCGGTGGTGGCCGCCGCGAGCCTGGTGCTGACGCTGGGCCTCTACTTCGCGTCCAAGCGGCTGTTCCAGCGGCATCCGCGTACGTGGCTGTCACCCATCATGATGACGCCGCTGGTCTTGCTGGTTCTGCTGCTGGGCACCGGCACCCCTTACGAGGTGTACTACCAGCACACGCGGTGGCTGACGTGGATGCTCGGCCCCGCAACCGTGGCCTTCGCGTTTCCGATCTACCAGCAGCGCGGGCTGATCCGCCGCTATCCGCTCACGCTGAGCATCGGGGTGCTCACGGGCGTGGTGCTGGGCGTCGCCAGTTCCTGGGCCCTGGCGTGGCTGCTGGGCTTGCCCGACAGCGTGATGCGCAGCATCCTGCCGCGGTCCGTGTCGTCGCCCTTTGCGATGCCGGTGGCCAGCACGCTGGGGGTCGAGCCCGAGCTGGCGGTGATGTGCGTGCTGGTCACGGGCGTGTTCGGGATGCTGGTGGGCCAGGGCTGGCTCACATGGCTGGGTGTGCGCCACCCGGTGGCCGTGGGATCGGCCTTTGGCGCGGCCACGCACGGGGTGGGCACGGCCAAGGCCTGGCAGATCGGCGCAGAACAGGGCGCGGTGTCCAGTCTCACGATGATCTTCTCGGGCATCGTGCTGGTGTTGCTGTCGCCGGTGTTGGCCGGCTGGCTGGGGTGAAGCGGGGCTGCTTCAGGAAGACGCCGGCGCCAAGGGGTTCAGCAAAGGCAGCGTCACGCTGAAGACGGCGCCGCCTTCGGGCGCGTTGGCCGCCACGAGGCGCCCGCCGTGCTGCTCGATGGTGCCGAAGCTGATCGACAGGCCCAGGCCCGTGCCCTTGCCCACTGGCTTGGTGGTGAAGAACGGGTCGAACAGGCGCCCCATGTGCTCGGGCGGGATGCCGGGGCCGTTGTCGCGCAGCGTGATCGTGGCCTCGCGGTCGGTGTGGGTGAGTGTGATCCACAACTCCGGCTGGGGATCGATGGCCGAGGCCGCGTCGTAGGCGTTCTGGATCAGGTTCATCACCACCTGCAGCAGCTGACCGGCGCTGGCGCGCACCAGGCAACGGGGCTGCGGAACCCAGTGGATGGCAAAGCCGGGCGCCGTGCCTTTGCGCACCCAGTGGATGGCGCGTTCGATGACGGCATTGAGGTCGACCGGCTCGCGCTCCTCACGGTCCATCACCGAGAAGCGCTTGAGCCCGTTGACGATGTCGGTGGTGCGCTGTGCCCCTTCCAGCGTGCCTTCGATCAAGGACGGCAGGTCGCTCAGGGCGTGGTCGATGCGCAGGCGCTGGCGCAGGTCGGCCAGCAAGGCGGGAGGCTCCCCCGCGTGCACGGCCTGCAGGTAGGTCGCCATGCGGTCGGTGTACTTCTTGAGCGCATGCACATTGCCCAGCACGAAGCTGATCGGGTTGTTCAACTCGTGGGCCACACCGGCCACCAACCGCCCCAGCGAGGCCATTTTCTCGGAATGCAGCAGCTGCTGCTGCGCCTGCTTGAGGGCTTCGTGCGCGCGCTGCAGCTCCTGATAGGCCCGCTTGATCTCGCCCATGGGCCGGCCGACGAACACATAGCCGACCACGCGCGCGCTGGCATTGCGCCGGGGGGTGCAGTTCAGGTCCACCGGCACGCTGTGGCCCTGTGCGTCGCGCAACTGGATCTCGAGCACCGCGCCCGCCCGCGACGGGCGCCAGGTGCCCAGGACCTCGCGCAGGCGCTGCACGCTGTCCTCGTCGGCGAGCAGATCGAGCGCGCTGCTGCCGCGCAGGCTCGCCTCGTCCCGCCCCACCAGTTCGCACAAGGCCGCATTGGTCTCTTCGATGCGCCCCTGGCTGTCACAGGCCACGAGCACGTCACTCATCGAGGACAGCAGGCTCAGGATGAACTGCTGTGACTGCTCGAGCTGGGCGTTCTTCTCCTCCAGCGCGATCTCGTCACGCACCAGCTGCTGGTAGACCTCGTCCATCTTGTGGATGACGTCGAGCCAAGCCGTCTCGTCCATGCCCTCGGGCACGGCGGCGAGATCCGGCAAGGCCGGAGGCGACGAGCGCGAAGGTTCGGGTGAGGGCGGCGTGGAAGACAGGCTCATCGCGTGATCCCTCTTCAATGCACGGTGCAGACCATGCACGGGTCGAACGAGCGGACCACGTGCTGCACGGCCACCGGCGTGGTCTCGCCTGGCTGCACCGGCACGCCGACCAGGGCCTGTTCCAGCGGGCCGGGCGTGCCCTCGGCATCGCGGGGCGAGAAGTTCCACGAGGTCGGTGCGACGATCTGGTAGTTGGCAAGGCGGCCCTGATCGATGCGCACCCAGTGCCCCAGTGCACCGCGAGCCGCCTCGGCGAGGCCGTTGGCCTGGGCGGCGTCCGGCAGGGGCGCGGCCTGGTGCCAGGGCTCGCCCGGCCGCACGGCCCGCAGCCAGTCTTCCATCATCGGCACGACGCGCGCCAGCTCCAGCAGCCGCGCCAGCACACGGGTGCGGACATTGGTGCCGGAGCGGGCCACGGTGTCGCGGATCAGCGGGTGACCATCGTTGAGCTGCCGGGCCACCGCGCCGGTTTCGACGACGCGACCTGCCAGACGGGGCGCCTTGTTCCAGGTGTAGGCAGCCGGCTTGTCGGCATCGGGCAGGGTCTGGCCATCATGCGGGTGCAGGGGACGGTCGCCGTCCAGCCAGGCGTGGGTCGCGTCTTCGGTGATCTGCGCCAAGTCCATGGGCAGGCTCACGCCCTGAGCCGCATCCCAGAGCCCGCCTCGCATCGCGGGCTGGCCATCGGGCTGCACATAGGCGCCGTAGGACAGGCAGGGTCCCTCACCCCGGCCCAGATCACCCAAGGCCAGGTCGGCCGCAATGGTAAGGAACAGGCGCAGGTCGCCATGGTCGGGCGCGGCCTGCTGCCACCAGGCCATGAGCGCGGCTTCGTTGTCGAGCGACGCGATGGCTTCGAGCGGCGCGGCGAACAGCGTCTGCTCGAGGAAGGCGCGAAACTCGCGCACCTTGCCCAGCAGGCGCAGCCGCTCGGCCAGGTCGATGGCGCGCGCACTGCCCCCGGGCAGCACCGACTGCGTGTGCGGCCACTTGCCCCCCAGCGTGCCGAGGATGGTGAACCAGCGCTGCCGCGCGGCCGTGGCCTGTCGGGCGTGATGGCCCTGCAGCGGCGCAAAGCGTGCCTGGGCCGCGGCAAACCAGGGCCGGTCGGCGTACACCGGACGGGTGAAGTCCGGCATGAAGAACAGGTAGAAGTGCGTGAGGTGGTCGGCCAGGTTCTCGGTGGCCAGCATCAGGTTGAGCGCGTGGCGGCCGTTGGCCGGCATGTCCTGCGGCGCCAGGCCGGCCGCATCGCGCAGGGCGTAGGCGGCGGCCACCGACTGCGACACCGAGCAGATGCCGCAGATGCGCGGCACGTAGACCAGCGCGTCATGCGGGTCCTTGCCCAGCAGCATCTGCTCGAAACCGCGGTACATGGTTGCGTTCACGTGCGCTGCCTGTACGCGGCCGTCGGCCACCTCCAGGCGCACTTCAAGATCCCCTTCGACGCGGTTGAAAGGGCCGACCAGCAGGCGGGTGGTGCTCATGCGGCCGACCTCACTTCAAGCGCGTGCGCCGGATGGCAGGCGGCACCACGACGTGGTCGGCCGTGGCGTTGTGCTTGACGCGCTTGGGCGTGGCCGACTTGGACAACGAGGCCAGCGCCACATACCAGGCCTTGGGCATGTCGGTGGGCAGGCCGATGGGGATGCCAGCGATCTTCGGCGTGGCGTGGAAGGCGTGGCCCGGGGCCTGGAAGCCGGGCTCGGTGCAGCTGATGCAGGCGTAGCCACCTCGGGTGCACGAGCCCTCGCCGTTCCACAGCCGGGTGTTGCAATCAGCATGCGCCTGCGTGCCCTTGCAGCCCATGTGCTCCATCATGCAGCCCAGGTCGGAAGGCTGCTCGGCGCTGGCCTTGAACTCGTAATACTCGTTGCGGGTGCAACCGTGGTGCACCAGCTGGTCGGCATAGAAGCGGGGGCGGCCAAGCGCATCCAGGTCGGCCGGGGTGAGGGCATCGGCGGCCAGCGCCATCAGGGTGTCCAGCACCCAGCCAGGGTGGGTGGGGCAGCCGGCGATGTTGATGACGGGCCACTCGGCCCCCGCTTCGGTGCGGCCCGGGCTGCGGAAAGCCTCGCCCAGCAGGCCGCCAGGGTGTTCGTCTTCGTGCTGCAGGCCGCAGGCTTCGGTGGGGTTGTCGCCCCCGGCCGTGATGCCACCCCAGGCAGCGCAGCTGCCGACCGCCGCCACAAAACGGGCCTTGGCAGACAGACGCTGCACCCAGTCGATCATGGGCAGGCCCGTGCCGGCCAGCATGTGAAAGCGGCCCGTGCCGTTCGGGCCGCGCAGCAAGGCCCCCTCGATGCACAGCACATCCAGGCGCAGGCGATCGGCCAGCACGTCTTCCATCAGCGTGATGACGTCCGTGCCCGTCTCCAGGCTGAGCGACGGGTGCCACAGCAGGTGGATGCCCGCATCGCGCAGGGTGCCGGGCAGATCGGGCGTGTCGGCGCACAGCAGCGACATGCTGCAGCCACCGCAACCGCCCGACTGCAGCCACAGCACATTCAGGGGCTCACCCGGCGAGCGAGCCAGCGATCCGGACGGCAGCGTGTTCATTTCGGCTCCAGGCCAAAGCGTTGCAGCTTGGCGCGCAGGCCGACACGTGAAAGCCCCAGCTCTCGCGCGGCGTGGGTCTTGTTCCAGCGAAGGCGCAACATGGTCTCACGCAACACGGCGGCTTCGATGCGGTCGAGCCGCTCCTGCAGCGTGCCTGTCTGCGGGATGTCGAGGTGCAGCCCGCCTTCGGGCCGGGTCTGCGCCACGTCCGACCCGGCACCCTGCAGCACCTTCCGAGAGAACGCGTGGGCGTCGATCAGGCCCGCCCCATCAGGCGCAGCAAGCGGGTCGGACAGGGCCACGGCGCGCGTGACCTCGTTGTTCAGTTCCCGGATGTTGCCGGGCCACGGGTAGGCCTGCAGCACGGCCAGCGCATCGGCGGTGAAACGCAGCGCGCCGCGCCCCAGGCTGCGCGCCACCTCGTCGAGCAGGCGCTGCGCGATCAGGGCCACATCGCCGCCCCGCTCGCGCAGCGGCGGCATCGTCACCGTGACGTTGGCCAGGCGGTAATACAGGTCTTCACGGAAGCGGCCACTGCGCACATCGGCTTCCAGGTCGCGGTGTGTGGCGGCGATCACGCGCACGTCCACCGCCACCGGCTTGGGCGCGCCCACCGGCCGCACCTCGCCTTCCTGCAACACGCGCAGCAGCTTGACCTGAAACGCGGGCGAGGTCTCGCCGATTTCGTCGAGGAAGATGGTGCCCTTGTCGGCGCGCTGGAACAGGCCGATGTGGTCGTCGTAGGCCCCCGTGAAGGCGCCACGCTTGTGGCCGTACAGCTCGGATTCGATCAGCGTGTCGGGAATGGCCGCACAGTTCTCGACCACGAAGGGGCCGGCCGCACGGCCGCTCGCGTAGTGGATGGCGCGCGCCAGCAACTCCTTGCCGGTGCCCGACTCGCCGTGCACCAGCACGCTGAGGTCGTAGCGGGCCACCTTGGCGGCCATGCGGCACACCTCTTCCACCGGGCTGCCGGGCGAGCACTCGATGCGCCCGAAATCGAAGGTGTCCTTGGCGCGGGCCAGTTGCTCGGTGGCGCGCTGGCGCAGCACGCCCGTGCCGGCGCGCAGGTCGATCTCCATGCGGTGCAGCGCGCCCTGCAGGCTGCGGCTTTCCGCGGCCTGGCGCACCGTGTCCAGCAGGTGATCGGGCACCCAGGGCTTGAGGATGTACTGGTAGATGCCGGCTTCGTTGATGCCGGTGATGATGTCTTCGCTGTCGGTGTAGCCCGAGATGACGATGCGGACCGTGTCCGGCCAGCGCTCGCGCACCTCTTTCAGAAAGGCGACGCCCGTCTGCCCGGGCATGCGCTGATCGCACAGGATGACGGCCACCGGGTACTGCTCCAGCAGCGCACGGGCCTGCTCGGCATCGCCCGCAGTGAGGATGCGAAAGTCCTCTTCCAGCGTGCGACGCATGGCCTCCTGGGACCGGACCTCGTCGTCAACCAGCAGGACGGTGGGCAGGTCGATGGCATTCATGCCGGCAGCTTAACAAATGCGGGGCAGCTGCTCGCCGGTGAGCCAGTCCACCACGCGACGGCCGCCAAAGCGCGTGCGCATCTGCACGAAATGGTGGGGGTCTTCGGTGACCGTGCCGATGCGGGCGGCCCCGGCGCCCAGCGGGTGGGCGCGCATGGCGGCCAGGAGCGCGTCTGCCTGCTCGGGGGCGCAGATGGCGACCAGCTTGCCTTCGTTGGCCACATACAGCGGATCCAGGCCGAGCAGCTCACACGCGGCCTCGACCTGCGGCAGCACGGGGATGGCCGCCTCGTCCAGGTCCATGCCGACGCCGCTCTGGCGGGCGATCTCGTTGAGCGTGGTGGCCAGGCCACCGCGCGTGGGGTCGCGCAGCACGTGCAGGCCCTGGGGCACCGCCTGCAGCATCGCGGCCACCAGTGTGTGCAGCGCGGCCGTGTCCGAGACAATCTCGGTTTCGAAGGTCAGCGACTCGCGCTTGGAGAGGACCGCCACGCCATGCTCACCCAGCGTGCCGGACACGAGGATGGCATCGCCCGGCTTCGCGGCCGCGCCATCGATGCGCACGCCCGCCGGCACCACGCCCACGCCGGTTGTGGTGATGAAGACGCCATCGCCCTTGCCCTGCTCGACCACCTTGGTGTCGCCGGTGACGATGGGCACGCCGGCCTCGCGGCTGGCCGCGGCCATGGACTCGACCAGCGCCTTCAGCTCGGACAGCGGAAAGCCCTCTTCGATGATGAAGCTGGCGGCCAGGTACAGCGGACGGGCGCCGGCCATGGCCACGTCGTTGACGGTGCCGTGCACACACAGGCAGCCCAGGTCTCCACCGGGAAAGAACAACGGGGACACCACATGGCCATCGGTGGCCATGACGAGGCGACCGCCCTGGGCCAGCTCGGGCGGCGCGTCGAACGCGGCCTGGTCGTTGCCCTGACGCAGCCACGGGTTGTCGAAGGCCTTGAGAAAGAGCTCGTCGATCAGCTGGGCCGCTGCGCGCCCGCCCGCACCATGGCTCATGTCGATGCGGCCGTGCTTCAGGTCGAGCGGGCGGATGTAGTCGGGGCGAACGGGCATGGGATCAGTCGGTGAGCGGGGGCAAATCAACGAGGCGGGTCAGGCCGCACAGGCCCGGGGAGCGGCCGGCACGATGGGGATGTCGCGGAAGCGGCCGTAGCTGTAGTGCGCCGCGCACGCCCCTTCGCTGGACACCATGCACGAGCCCACCGGGTTGTCGGGCGTGCAGACGTTGCCGAACAGCTTGCAGTCGGTCGGGCGCTTGACGCCGCGCAGGATGGCGCCGCACTCGCAGGCCTTGTGGTCGGGCACGGGCTGGTAGTGCAGGTCGAAGCGACGCTCGGCGTCGAAGGCGGCGTAACGCTCGCGCAGCTTCAACGCGCTGTGCGGCACCACACCCAGGCCGCGCCACTCGAAGCTGTCGCGCACCTCGAAGACCTCGTCCATCACCTTCTGCGCCGCCACATTGCCCTTGGGCGTGACCGCACGGGTGAACTCGTTTTCCACCTCGGCGCGGCCTTCGTTCACCTGGCGCACCAGCATCAGGATGGCCTGCATCACATCGAGCGGCTCGAAGCCGGCAATCACCACCGGCTTGTGCCAGCCCTCGGCAAATGGCACATACGGATCGGAGCCGATCACGATGCTGACGTGAGCAGGGCCGACGAAGCCGTCGAGCTCGACCTTGCCATGCTGCTCGGCATCGGGCGCCGCGAGGATGTGCGTCACGGCGGCCGGCGTCAGTACATGGCAGCACAGCACGCTGAAGTTCTTGACGCCCAGTCGCTCGGCCTGCTGCACCACCAGCGCGGTAGGCGGCGTGGTGGTTTCGAAGCCGATGGCGAAGAACACCACCTCGCGGTCGGGATGGGCCTGCGCCGTCTTCAGCGCATCGGCCGCGGAATACACCATGCGGATGTCGCCACCGCGGGCCTTGGCCTTGATCAGCGACAGGCCGTCAGACGCCGGCACGCGCATCGTGTCACCGTAGGTGCAGACGATGGCGCCGCGCTCGAGCGCCAGGCGGATGGCCAGGTCGATGCGGCCGATGGGCAGCACGCACACCGGGCAGCCCGGGCCGTGAATCATCTGCACCTGGGGCGGCAGCAGCTCGGTCACGCCGTAGCGGGACAGTGCGTGCGTGTGGCCGCCACAGAACTCCATGAAGCGGTAGACGCGGTCGGGGTGCGCCTCGGCGTGGATGCGTTCACCCAGCTGGCGCGCGATGGCCCCGTCGCGGAATTCGTCGATGTACTTCATGCGGCGGCGCCTCCGGTGGTCAGTGCCGCTTCGGCGGCCTGCACGGCATCGAGCTCGGCAAACAGCGCCAGGGTCTTCTCGGCTTCCTCGCGGTCCAGCAGGCCGATCGCGTGGCCCACGTGCACGATCACGTAGTCACCGATGTCGGCTTCGGGCACGAGGGCGAGCGAGACCGCCTTGCGCACGCCGCCCAGGTTCACGATCGCCTCGTCGCCGTCGCGTTTCTCGACGACTTGGGCAGGCAGGGCTAAGCACATCAGCGGGCTCCTTCGGGGGACAGGACGGGAACGGGTGGGGTCGGGCAGCGCGGATCGGCCACGGGCGACGGAACAGGCAGCGGGTCGATCTGGCCGGACGCGAGGTCGGACAGGCTCGACAGATGAGCCACTGACCAGGCCTGCCCCATGGCCAGGCCCGCGTCGCCGCAGGACACGGCCTCGGCCTGCATCACGCGCAGCGTGGGCAAGCCGGCCTGCTCGGCGTGGTGCGCCAGGCCTTCACGCAGGCGGGCCACCAGCAAGCGGTTGTAGAAACAGCCCCCGCCCAGCACCACGGTGCGCACGCCATGGCGTTGGGCGGCCTGCACGGCCCAGCGGGCCAGGCCATCGGCCAGGGTCACGTGAAAGCGCGCAGCCCCTTCACCGCGCAGCGCGGCATCCGGCTCGCCACGCCGGGCAGCCGGATCGGTGTCGGTCAGGGCCCACAGGCGCGTCATCAGGGGCAGCAGGTCGAGCGTGCCGTCATCGCGAATGGGCGCGTCGCCTGCGTCGGCCTGCATCGGGTGCTCGGCCAGCCAGGCGGTGGCGGCCTGCTCCAGCGCGATCGCCGCCTGCGCCTCGAAGGCCTGGCGGGCACCCAGGCCGAGCGCGCCCGCAGCCGCATCGAACCAGCGCCCTGCCCCGGTCGTCAGCGGGCTGTTGAGCCGCTTCGACAGCATGGCCGACAGCAGCCGCGTGGCCGATTCGCCGTGGTGGGCGCCCAGGCGCTCGGGGATCTCGTCCGTGCGGCCCAGCGCGTGCAGCGTCGCGGCGGCCATGCGCCAAGGCTCGCGCGCGGCCACATCGCCGCCCGGCAGGCACAGGGGCGACAGGTGGCCCAGGCGCGACCAGCGCGCCCCGTCCACCCACAGCAGTTCGCCCCCCCAGGCCACGCCGTCGGTGCCCAGGCCCACGCCATCAAGGGCCAGGCCCAGCACCGGCTCGCTCAGGCCGTGCTCGGCCTGCAGCGCGGCAATGTGGGCATGGTGGTGCTGCACGCCGATGGCCGGCACGCCCAGCTGCTGAGCCCAGCGCTGCGCGAGGCGCGTGCTGAAGAAATCGGGGTGCAGGTCGTGCGCGATCGCGTCAACCGGGCCCTCGGCCAGCAGCGCCTCGATCGAGGCCTCCAGCGCCATGCACTGGGCCGGCTCGGCCAGGTCACCATGCAGCGGCGACCAGCTTACCGTGTCGCCCTCCAGGCGGCACGCGGTGTTCTTGAGCCACGCGCCCACGGCCAGGATGCGGCGCGGGGCCGGCTGCGGCACCGACTGGGTGTGCAGGGCAGCAGGAGACGACATCGCGTTCACAGCGTGGGCTCGACGTGCATCAGCCAGCTGACCCAGCGGTCCATGCCGGCGCCGGTGGTGGCCGACACCTCGATCACCTCGATGGCCGGGTTGACGCGCCGGGCGTTCTCGATGCAGCGGGCCACGTCGAAGCTCAGGTAGGGCAACAGGTCGACCTTGTTGACCAGCATCAGGCGGGCCGCGGCAAACATGTCGGGGTACTTCAGCGGCTTGTCCTCGCCTTCCGTCACCGACAGGATGGCGACCTTGGCCGCTTCGCCCAGGTCCCACATGGCCGGGCAGACGAGGTTGCCGACGTTCTCGATGAACAGCAGCTTCTCGGCGTGGTGGTGATGGTGGTGGTGATCTCCATGATCATGGTGATGCGCGTGCCCGTGGGCCGCCACCGCCCCGTGCAAGGGCAGGCGCTCGAAGGCCTCGGCCACCATGGGTGCATCGAGGTGGCAGCCCTTGCCGGTGTTGACCTGGATGGCCGGCGCGCCGGTCGCACGGATGCGGTCGGCATCGACGCTGGTCTGCTGGTCGCCTTCGATCACGGCCACGGGCAGGCCTGGATGGCTGCGCTTGAGCGCCTCGATGGTGGCGCACAGCAGCGTGGTCTTGCCCGAACCCGGGCTGGACACGAGGTTGAGCGCGGTGACGCCGTGCGCGAAGAAATGCGCGCGGTTGCGCTGCGCGACGCGGCGGTTCTCGCCGAGCACATCGGTTTCGATCTGGATGGCGCGCGCCTGGCTCATGCCCGGCACGCTGACCCGGGCCGCACCGGCGCCGTAGTGCAGGTCGCCCGTGGCCGCGTCGACCTGCGGCGCGCCCACGGCTTCATGCGCGTGGTGGGCATGGCCGTGCTCGTGCGGATGCGGGTGGGTGTGAGGATGAACGTGGTCATGACCGTGATCGTGGTCATGCGCGTGGGCGGGGGCCCCTTCAAGCTTGGCGGCATCGCCGCCAGAACATCCACAGACGACACACATGGTGGACTCCAATCGAATTCAGGGTTGGGTGGCGGGCTCGTCGTCCACCAGCAGGTCGACAACGCGCAGCTCGGTGCCGCCCGTGGGCTGCAGGCGCGCGCCGCCACATTCGGGGCAAGGGTCCAGCCGGCTCAGGATGGGCACGGACTGGTTGCAGCCCAGGCACCAGGCCTGGGCTGGCGGTTCATCGATCTCGATGCGGGCCTCGGCCAGGCAGGTGCCGGGCACGATGGATTCAAGCGCAAAGCGCAGCGCACGCACCTCGACGCCCGACAAGGCGCCTGCTTCCAGGCGCAGCACCTGCACGCGGCGGAAGCGCTCGCGCACCGCGGCGTCTTCGACGAGCTGGACGATGCCGCCCGCCAGACTCAGTTCGTGCATGGGGACTCCTCAGGGCCCTGTAACGGACCGGGTTGCACAGTCTGCACCAAAGGCGCCGTCGCGGGGAAGTCGGCCGCAGGGCAAACGCTGCCATCCGGTGACATGACCGCAAACGGCACGCAAGGGTCATACGCGGCCGACACCGTGGGCAGCAGCGCCAGACGGGTGCGGTCACACAGGGCCGGGTCATGCAGCAGCAGGCTGGCCACCGGCCCCTGCGGATGAAAGTTCCACTCGGTGGGGGCCACCACCTGGCAGGCGCGCACGGTGGCCCGCGGCCCTTCCCCCTCCAGCGCCACCCAGTGCAACAGCGTGCCCCGGGCCATTTCGACCCAGGCGACGCCCGCGTGGTCTCCGAGCGGGACCGCGCCGGACTGCAACACATAGCGGCCCGCCGGGCCCGCGGCGAACGCAGACAAGCCGGGAGACACAGGCAGCGCTGGCTCATCGGGCAAGGCCAGGCGCGCCAGATCGGCCAACCGGGCGCCCATGCGCCACCACAGCGTGGGCGACCCGGGCAGGCGATCGGTCTCGTGCGTGCGGCACCACGGCCCGGTTTCCACGGGCACCCCGTCCCACGCCGGCACGCGGGCGTGGCCAGGCTGGCTGGCCAGGCGCTGCACCAGCCCGCGCAAGGCCTCTCCATCGGTCACCACCAGCGCACGCAGGGGATGGCGCACGGCCTGGGCCGCGGCACGCACGTCGCGCAACAGGCGTGCAGGCAAGGTTGCAGTGCGATGGCACCAGTCGGCCAGCGCCGCCTCGCCGTCGCGCAGCCAGTGCAGCAGCCACACGGTCAAGGGCTCGCCGAACACATGGGTTTCGAGCCAGTCCCGTGTGGGCGCCAGCACGGCCTCCGGCTCGACCGCCAGGCGCGACAGCGGCCCCTGCAGCGCCGGGCAGCCGTGCAGCGACTGCAGGCGGTCCACGGGGATCGAGGCCTCGCCCCGCAGCACGCGCGGCCAGTCCAGCCACAAGCGGCGCAGGTGCTCGCGCAGCGTTTCGAGCTGCAGCGCGGCAGCGTCACGGCCCGACAAGGCCGCGGCCTCGCCCTGGGCCGCACGCACAGCCAGGGCCGAGGTGATCTGGTGCGCATGCCCGCACAGCGAGAACAGCGCCGACACCAGCGTCGGCAAGGCCGATGCCGGCTTGCCCCGCGTGAGCGCGTTCACCAGCTCCGGCCGCTCGTTGCTCAGGCGGGGTGCAGGCGCGTCGAGGTGCAGCACGACGCGGCCCGTCAGCCGGTCGACCTCGCTCATCACGGGTGCCGTCATCGACGTCATCGCGATGACCCCGTGGACGGCGGGCCGCTGCGGCCCGATCGACCGAAGAGGAAACCCCGTCGCGCCGCCACGCGAGCGGCTTCGTCGGACGCGGCGGGAGGCAAGGCCGCGGCAGGCGCCGCCTGGGTCGGGGCTGTCGGGGCGGCGGGAGTCGGAGTCGGAGTCGGGTGGACCGACGCCACCGGAAAAGGCTCATCGGGTGAGCGTGTCGTCGCCATCGGCACATCCCGCAGCGCCTGCAGCACGGCAGTGGCGGTGGCCACCGCGGCGGCGTGGTCGGCAAACTGGAACATCGGCGAAATCAGCGAACACGCTTCGAAGGCGCCGATGGCGGGCTCGAATGCCCCCAGAAAAGGCATGGCCTCGCCAGCCAGGGTGCGAACGCGGGTCTGCCCCACCGGCAGCGGTGTGGCCTCGGCCGCGTCGGCCCGCCAGACGAGGTTCATGAACCACGGCGTGACGAGCACGCCCAGCGCGCCGGCTTCGATGGCTCGGGGCTCGTCGGCTGCCCCGCCCACCCGCACCGACCGCGCATGAAAGCCCACGGCCTGCACGCGCAGGCGCGGATGCACCACCGGCAGACCCGCCATGCGGGTGCGGGCGATCTGCGCGAAGCTGGCCTCCAGCTGCCGCACCCATTCAGCCTGGGCGGGCGACAGCGTCGGGGGCGATGCCACGGCGGCGCGCATGGTCAGGCCGCGTCCTCGCCCAGGACCATGAACTGGTCGGCGGCCCCATCGCACTGCGGGCAGCGCCAGTGGGCCGGCAAAGCCGTGAACGGCGTACCGGGCTCGATCTGCCACACCGGATCGCCCTCGGCCGGGTCGTACACCCACCAACAGATCTTGCATTCGAGGCGGGCACCGTCCGGCAACCGGGCACGGTCGCCCAGGTAGCTGCCTTCGAAACGCGGCTGACCCAGGTCGCTCATGTCAGGCCCCTTCCACCCAGGCGAGCATGTCGGCCAGGCGCTCGTGCGAGTCTTCCAGGTCTTCACGGGCCGCGCAGGCCACTTCCGGCAGGTCCGTCACCTCGACCGTGTCGAGGATCAGCGCGTCCTGCGAGTTGAAGTAGCTCACGCGCCAGGTCAGCGGCACCTCGGTGTGCACGATGCGGCAGTTGCCATAGCCGCGCGACAGGATCTGGATCGGGCCCTGCCCCAGCGTCTGGTCAATCACGGCCAGATCCTGCGGGCTCAGCGGCAACAACGTCAGGTTGACCACGTGGGCCGCCGTGCCAGGCTTCCACAGGTGGATGTGGTCTTCCAGCTCGGTCAGGATGGCAGGGGCGTTCATCACCCCGGCCGGCCAGGCGCCGTTGTCCTCCGGTTGCAGGCGCACGCGGCGCGCGCCGCTGGCCTGGACACGGGCAGCGGCCGATTCCAGCACGCCTTGCGGAATGCGCCCCACCTCGATGCGGTCGCTGAGGACCACGCGCGCATCGCTGCCCGGCTGCGTCACCTGATGCAGCACGCGCCACACGCCAGCGAACACGGCCTCCTGCACCACCAGTTCGCCCTCGGACAGGCTCACGCGCACGCTGACCTCACCCTCGCCCAGCACCTGGTTGATCAGGCGGCGCTCGGCGTCGTTCAGGTCCATCAGGTCCACAGGGTCGGCTGGCAGACCGTGCCGGGCGCGGTCCAGGCTGGCCAGGGCCAGGCGCAGGGCCTCGTGCGCCCCCGTCAGGCTGGCGATCTCCTCGCGTTCGGGCAGGGCCGGCGCCTGGTAGGTGGACATGCCGCTGGGCATGACCATGTAGTCCAGCGTGTCTTCTTCGATCTGGCTGCCAGGGCCCATGGGCAGGTCGGCCACGACGGGAATGGGAAACGGTTTCATGCGGACTCCGGGTCAGGGGCGTTCAATGGCAGGACGAGGCGGCCGCACCAGCCGACTGGATCGCGATCGGGGCGTGGGTGGTGGGGCTGGCCAGCGCGTTGCGCACCAGCGCCAGGAAATCGGTCCAGTCGTGCATGCCCGACACGGTGGTGACATAGCGGCCATCGCGCACGAAGACGAGCGAGGGGCGACGTTGGGCGCCGTAGCGCTGGCCGATCGCATCTTCGTCGGCCGGGGTGGCGATGCCGATGCGGAAGGGCTGGCACGCCTCGGTGCGCAGTTCCGGCAGTACCACGGCCACGTCCAGGCCTTCCGGAAAACGCACGGCGTCGCCCGCGATCAGGATCACGGCATCGCCCGGCGCCGCGGCCAGCCAGGCAGGCAGCGTGGCCAGATCGACCCAGTGCGCGCCGTGCTCGCGCACCAGGCGCTGCATCAAGGGGTGGGCCTGGGGCGGCGTGTCGGCAAAGAAGGTCGAGGTCGACAGGGTGGACGTCTCAGCCATGGCGGGCTCCGTGAGGGGTGAAGTCAGGCTCACTCTGTGAGCCTTGTGAGGAAGAAGTGGGTTGGCCGGACAGGGCCGCCACCTGGGCCGCGCTCATGGCCGAAGGCAGCACGAAGCCCGGGTCGCCAAAGGGATCGATGCCCGCCGTGGGGCTCAGTGCCCCTTCGATGAGGTCCAGTGCGGCATTGACCTCGGCGGCGCGCTCGTCGTCCAGACGCTCACGCGCGCCTTCCAGGAAGATCAGCAGCCATTCGCCGACCGCTGGCTCGCCCACCAGGGCCGTGTTGACGCGCCGGCGTTCGCCACGGCCCTCGACCCAGGCATGCCCGGGCTCGACCGCGCACACGCGCATGGGAATGCCGATGCACATTTCAGCGGCCCTCCAGGGTGGTGCCCGGCACCAGGAAACGGTCGTCCCCCACGCGACAGGCGGCGTCGGCGGCCGGCCTGCCGGCTTCGTAGGCGGCCATCGCCAGCGTGTCGATGGTCACCGCGTCCTGCGCACCCAGCGGTCGGGTGCGAGGCGTCACGGTCACACCCCACTCGCGCAGCGTGTCCACGCCCTGTTGAAGCGCTCCTTCCATCGCCGCCTTCACGGTGTAGGTCAGGCTGCCGCCGTAGTCCTCGATCTGCTCGGGCTGGCAACCGATCAGGCGCACACGCTGCGGGAAGCGCTCGGTCAGTTGCGCCAACATCAGCACCTCCTGAAAGCCGGTCTGATGCAGGCTCATCTTCTTGGCACCCATGAAACGCGGCACCTCGTCGTCGTCCACGATCTTCAGCGTGCCGGGCTCCAGGCCGTAATCGACGGCGTCAAAAATGAGCAGGTGGGTCGCCGACTGCACGTACTGGATCAGGTACAGCCCCTGCGTGCCGCCGTCCACCAACTCCACGTCGGGCGGCAGTTCGAAGCGCTGCTGAAAGGCCTCGACGCAGCGCACGCCAAAGCCTTCGTCGGCCCACAGCAGGTTGCCGATGCCCAGCACGATGACCGTGTCCTTGCCACCAGGGGCGTGACAGGCCGATTCGGACGAGGTGGGGCGGGATGCGGTGTCGTTCATGTCAGAAGGAGGAGAAGAAGGGGCGCCGAAGACGGGCCGCTCAGTGCGCGGCGACCACCGGCGGAGCCGAAGCAGGCAACGACGTCGACGCGCTGCGGACGGCGGCGCGGGCCAGCTCCGCCGCAGAGGGCGCACCCTCGGTCGACACGGCACGCCAGGCTTTCCAGGCCTGGAAGCTGTCCCAGCGCGATTGCAGGGCCATCCAGAAGCCGGCATCCAGCCCGAAGGCCATGGCGCACCGCAGGGCGGTGTCCGGCGTGAGGCTGCGGCGGCCCACGATGATCTCGTTGAGCCGGCGGCGGGACACGCCCAACAACCGCGCCGCCTGCCCTTGCGTCAGGCCCAAGGGCTTGAGGAACTGCCGGTCCAGGAAGCGGCCGGGGTGCACGGGCACCCGATGCGGCACACCGACCGGCTGCCGCCACGGCTGGGCCGCGGTCTGCAGACGGTGCTTCAACTGGGCGTGCAGGATGGGCAGCATCGGGACGTCCTTCGCGGCTCAGTCCTTGAAGGTGCGGAAGCCCGAGATCATCGTGCTGATGATGCTCTGGCGGCCCATGATGTCCTCGCGCACGGCGGCGTACACGTGCAGCACGATGAAGATGATCATCAGCCACATGCCGAAGTGGTGCCAAGTGTGCACGTCCTGCGACTGGCCGAACAAGGGGATCACCCAGCCGAAGGCCGTGTGCGCCCACGATCCCGCGCCGGTGCCTTCACCGTACAGCGCGAACCCCGTCACGCACATGAACACGGCGTTGAGCAGGAACAGGACAAACATCATCAGCCGGGCCATGGGGTTGTGGCCCACATAGCGCCCCGGCGACGGGATCAGGAAGGCGTACCACTTGAGCATGGTGACGACTTCCTTCCAGTAGGCCAGGCTGAACACGGGAATCGTGAACAGTTCGCGGGCGTGGTGGTTGCCGACGATGGCCCAGTAAGCCCGGCCGACCAGCCCCACGGCCAGCAGATAGCCGGCGGCGAAATGGGCAAAGCGGATGTAGCCCATCACATAGCTGTTGCTGGCCTCGCCGGGCATGGTGGGCAGCGGCGCACCGATGAAGTAGCCCGTGAGCGCCAGCACGAAGATGGCCCCGGCATTGATCCAGTGCCACAGGCGCACCGGGGCTTCGTAGACGTAAACCGAGGTCGTGTGCTGACCAGCGCGCACCTCGCGCTCGTCGACGCCGGTGGCGCGGGCCAGATCCTGGTCGGACGTGGATGAGGCGTTCATGCGGGTCTCCTCTTGTCGGCTTGTCTGTTTGGATCGGGCATCGGGCCGCGCGTCAGACGCGGGCCAGCATCAGCAGACCAGCCGCACCGAACAGCCCGCCGGCGGCACGCCACGTCCACAGTTGTGCGCGGCGCATCGCCGTGCCCACGCCCAGGCCCGCCACATGCAGCACCAGCGTGCTGAGCACAAAGCCACCCACGTAGGCGATGGCGCTGGCGCCCACCGGCAGCTCGGCGCCGTGAGCCAGGCCGTGGAACACCGCTGAGGCGGCCACCAGCGACAGGCCGGCCACCGCCGACCACTGGCGCACACCGGCCAGCAGCACGCCGAACAGCACCACGCTGGTGGCGATCAGGGCCTCGGTGCCGGCCACGCGCAGGCCCGCCAGGCCCGCAGCCGCACCGGCCAACAGCGCCAGCACGAACACGGCCGGGCCCAGCAGGGCACGGCGTGCCGGCAGCGCGGCGGCCGACCACATGCCCACGGCCACCATGGCCAACAGGTGATCCAGGCCCAGCGGATGAGCCAGGCCTTCGGTCAGGCCGTGGGCACCGTGGCCCGGGTGGGCCTGGGCCGCACCGGCGGCCAGCAGCATCGACAGCGGAATCAGGCCGCGACGGGCCCGCAGGAAGAAAGAAGCGTTCACGGGGTGTTCCTGTTCGGTGGGCGCGGTGATCAGCGGACCTTGACCTTGCACAGCTCGGCGCCGTCCGGGCTCATGACGTGGGTCGAGCACGCCAGGCAGGGGTCGAACGAGTGCAGCGTGCGCAGGATCTCGACCGGCTGTTCGGGGTTGACCATCGGCGTGTTGATCAGCGAGGCCTCAAAGGCGCCGATCTGGCCCTTGTGGTCGCGCGGCGAGCCGTTCCAGGTGCTCGGCACCACGCACTGGTAGTTCTCGATCTTGCCGTCCTTGATCTTGATCCAGTGGCCCAGCATGCCGCGCGGTGCGGCCACGGTGCCCACGCCCTTGGCCTCCTTCGGCCAGGTCGACGGGTCCCATTTCTCGACGTTGGCCGTGGCGGTGTCACCGGCCTTGATGTTGGCGATCAGTTCCTTGTAGTCGTCCAGCATCATCTCGCCGCAGTACTGGCCTTCCAGCGCGCGGGCCAGCGTGCGGCCGATCGTGGTGGGCAGCAGCTGCTTGAGCGTGTACTGCGTTTCCGGCATGCCCAGCGCCTTGGGCAGGTGGGTGTTGATCATGCCGGCCGCGTATTCCAGCTGCTCCTTCGGACGCTGGGCGTACTTGTTGCCCTTGTTCGCGTGCGCATAGGCCAGGATGTAGCGCGACAGCGGGCCCACTTCCAGCGCATGACCGCGCCAGCGCGGGGCCTTGATCCACGAGTACTTGGCGCTCTCGTCGATTTCTTCGATGTTGGTGCGCGAGCCCTTGGTCTTGCTGCCCAGCTCGAAGTGCGGCTCGGTCACGCCGTCCCAAGGGTGCAGGCCCTTGGTCTCGTCGGCGTAGGTGTACCAGCTGTGGGCCACGAACTCCTGCACCTGCTCCGGGTCGCGCGGGTCGATCGGCAGGATCTCGTCCCAGTTGCCATTCAGGATGACGCCACCCGGCAGCTGGTGGGTGCTGTGGTCGTAGGGCACCTTCTCGTAGGTGCCGTAGTCGGCCACGTTGGTGGCGCTCAGGCCACCGCCGTACAGCCAGCCGGCCTGCTTGTAGATGGTGCCGATGGCCAGCACATCCGGGATGTAGACGTTCTTGTTGAACTCGATCATCTCGTGGATGCGCGCCTCGATGAAGTTCAGGCGCTCCATGTTCAGCGGCGCGCCGGAGGCACCCTGACCATCGATGTTGATCGCGCACGGCACGCCGCCCACAAGGTAGTTCGGGTGCGGGTTCTTGCCGCCCAGGATGGCGTGCACCTTGACCCATTCCTTCTGCAGGTCGAGGGCCTCCAGGTAGTGGGTCACGGCCATCAGGTTGGCCTCAGGGGGCAGCACATAGGCCTTCGAGCCCCAGTAGCCATTCATGAAGGGGCCGAGCTGGCCGCTTTCCACGAACTTCTTCAGGCGGTTCTGGATGTCGCGGAAATAGCCGGGCGACGACAGCGGGTGCGACGGCGACACCATCTGCTGCAGCTCGCTGGTCTTCTTCGGATCGGCGTTCAGGGCCGACACCACGTCCACCCAGTCGAGCGCGTGCAGGTGGTAGAAGTGCACCGCATGGTCGTGCACCTGCAGCGTCTTGGCCATGATCTCGCGGATCAGGTGCGCGTTCTTCGGGATCTGGATGCCGAGGGCATCTTCCACCGCGCGCACCGAGGTCAGCGCGTGGCAGCCGGTGCACACGCCGCAGATGCGCTCGACGAAGGCCCACGCATCACGCGGATCACGCCCCTTGAGGATGACCTCGAGGCCGCGCCACATCGTGCCGGTCGACACGGCGTTGGTGATGACGTTGTTGCTGTCGACGTTGACCTCGCAACGCATGTGGCCCTCGATGCGGGTCACCGGGTCCACCACGATGCGGCGGCCGCTGTTGTCGAGCTTGAAGCCTTGGGTTTCGTAAGACATGAGAGAGGCTCCGCCTGATCAGGAATGGCTGTTGTTCGAGGTGTTCGCGCCGTTGCCCTGGGCCGCGCGCTTGATGGCCGAGACGGCCGCGTGGGCCGCGACACCGGCGCCCACCACCGCGGCCGCGCCGCCACCGATCTGGTCGGCCGTGCCTTCGATGCCGAACTGATGCACCGTGGTCAGGCGGTCATAGAACGAGCCCTTGTCCCAGAAGCCGTCTTCCGAGCAGCCGATGCAGCCATGGCCCGACTTGATCGGGAAGCTCGTGCCCTCGTTCCACATCACGGTCGAGCAGGCGTTGTACGTGGTCGGGCCCTTGCAGCCGACCTTGTAGAGGGAGTAGCCCTGACGCGCGAACTCGTAGTCGAACGACTCCACGATCTGGCCGGCGTCGAAGTGCGGACGGCGGTAGCACTTGTCGTGGATGCGTTGGCTGTAGAACATCTTCGGGCGGCCCTGGCGGTCGAGCTCGGGGATGCGGTCGAAGGTCAGCATGTAGGTGATGACACCGGTCATCACCTCGGCGATCGGGGGGCAGCCCGGCACCTTGATGATGGGCTTGTCGGTGATCACCTTGTGGACGGGCACAGCCTGCGTCGGGTTGGGCTTGGCGGCCTGCACGCAGCCCCAGCTGGCGCACGAACCCCAGCTGATGATGGCCTTGGCGTCCTTGGCCACGTGCTTGAGCTGATCCAGGAAGGGCCGGCCGCCGATGATGCAGCTCATGCCATCCTGGTTTAGCGGCGGGTTGCCTTCCACGGCCAGGATGTAGTTGCCCTTGTACTTGGTCATGACCTCTTCGAGGATGGCCTCGGCCTGGTGGCCGGCAGCGGCCATCAGCGTGTCGTCGTAGTCGAGCGAGATCATCGAGAGCACGACATCCTTGGCCAGCGGGTGGGCCGAGCGGATGAAGCTCTCGGAACAGCACGTGCACTCCAGCCCGTGCAGCCACAGCACGGGCGTGCGCGGCTTGGTTTCCATGGCGTGGGCAATCTGCGGCACGAAGGCCGGGCCCAGGCCGAGCGAGGTCGCGGTCAGGGAGCAGTACTTGAGAAAACTGCGGCGCGAAATGCCCTGGCGTCGCATCACTTCATAGAACGTTTCCATCGCGCGGTGTCTCCGGTTGTGTGGGATGTCATCGGCTCGGCTCACCCCCCTGGGTGCGCGGCCTCAACCCTCTCCGTCTCCAGACGGTCGGAAGACACTGTTCTCAAGACCCGTGCCTGGCGAAACGCTGTGCGTGCCACGCGACGCCATGCTCGGCAAGTGCCTGTCAACACAGGATTTTTGTCACATTGCTGACAAAGAGACTCGGCGTGGCCCGGGTTAACACGCGACACCCACGCTGACAGAATGACAAGCAAACTGCAAAGCACGTGACCAGTTCAATGCAAAAGGGCTTGTCACCCGGCTTGGGCCACAATCGACATCCATGCTCCAGCTTCCCGCCCTGATCCTGGCCGCCGGCCGCGGCGAGCGCATGCGCCCGCTGACCGACACCACGCCCAAGCCCCTGCTGCCGGTCCGCGGCCAGCCGCTGATCGCCTGGCACCTGCAGGCCCTGGCACGCGATGGCGTGCGCGACGTCGTGATCAACACGGCCTACCTGGAAGACCAGTTCAAGCCCGCACTGGGCGATGGCCGTCGCTGGGGCCTGCGCATCACCTACAGCCACGAAGGGCGCGACCACGGCGGCGCGCTGGAAACGGCTGGCGGGATTGCCAAGGCCCTGCCGCTGCTGGGCGACGCGTTCTGGGTGCTGGCCGGGGACGTCTTCGTGCCCAGCTTCCGTTTCGAGGCGGGCGAGGCCGAGGCCTTCCGCGCCGGCGACGACTGGGGGCGCATCTGGCTGGTGCCCAACCCGCCCCATGTGCCGCAAGGCGACTTTGCGGTCGATGATGCCCAGCGCGTGTGGCGCAAGGATCAGGCTCCTGCGGACGCACGCACGGGCACCTATTCCACCATCGGCCTGTACCGCCCGGCGATCGTCGACGGCGTGCGCGTGGGCGACAAGGCGGCGCTGCGGCCGAGCCTGGAGCGGGCAATCGATGCGGGCCGGCTCAGTGCCCGCTGGCTGGAAGGCGAATGGACGGATGTGGGCACACCCGAGCGCCTGGCGGCGTTGAACGCCGACTGACCCCTTCCCGACTGCCCCTCCGGTAGAATGCGGGGTTTCGTCCACAGCCCCTGGATCTACACCATGCCCCGCTGTTTCTCGACGGACGCCGCCCGGTCTCACCCGCTGGCGGCCCCGGTGCTGGCCCTGATGCTGTCTGCGCTGACTGTGCTGCCCGCGTCGGCCCAGTACGCTGCCATGGCCCGCGTGCTGCCCACCGACACCCTGCGCGGCGCACTCGTGGTCGGCGTGCCGCCTGAGGCCACGCTGAACAAGCAGCCCATCCGCCTGGCGCCGGGCGTGCGCATCCGCGGCAGCAACAACATGCTGATGCTCAGCGGAGAAATCGGCGGCTTCAGCGGCAAGGTCAACTACCGGCTCGAGACCGGCACCGGCCTGCTCAAGGAGATCTGGGTTCTGACGGACACCGAAGCCAGTGCACTGTGGCCCACGACGCCCCAGGAGGCCGCGACCTGGGTCTACGACCCGATCGCGCTGCGCTGGACCAAGCCCTGAAGACCGACACCATGAGCGACACCCCCACGAACACCGCCCCCCGCAAGGTCTACATCAAGACCTACGGCTGCCAGATGAACGAATACGACTCGGGCAAGATGTCCGACGTCATGAACGCCGCCCAGGGCTACGAGCCCACCGACAACCCGGAAGAAGCCGACCTGATCCTCTTCAACACCTGCTCGATCCGCGAGAAGGCACAGGAGAAGGTGTTTTCCGACCTCGGCCGCGTCAAGCACCTGAAGGAAAAGGGCGTGATGATCGGCGTGGGGGGTTGCGTGGCCAGCCAGGAAGGCGCCGCCATCATCGAGCGTGCGCCGTATGTGGACGTGGTCTTCGGCCCGCAGACGCTGCACCGCCTGCCGCAGATGCTCGCCCAGCGCCAGCAGGCCAAGCGCCCGCAGGTCGACATCAGCTTCCCCGAGATCGAGAAGTTCGACCACCTGCCCCCGCCGCGCAAAGAGGGCGCCTCGGCCTTCGTGTCCATCATGGAAGGCTGCTCGAAGTACTGCAGCTACTGCGTGGTGCCCTACACCCGCGGTGAAGAAGTGTTCCGCCCCTTCGACGACGTGCTGACCGAGGTGGCCGACCTGGCCGACCAGGGCGTCAAGGAAGTGACGCTGCTGGGCCAGAACGTGAACGGCTACCGCGGCAAGATGGGCGACACCGCCGAGATCGCCGACTTCGCCATGCTGCTCGAGTACGTCGCCGAGATCCCCGGCATCGAGCGCATCCGCTACACCACCAGCCACCCCAACGAGTTCAGCCAGCGTCTGATCGACGTCTACGGCAAGACGGACAAGCTGGTGAACCACGTGCACCTGCCGGTGCAGCATGGCTCCGACCGCATCCTGATGGCGATGAAGCGCGGCTACACGGCGCTCGAGTACAAGAGCACCATCCGCAAGCTGCGCGCCGTGCGGCCGAACATCAGCCTGTCGACCGACTTCATCGTCGGCTTCCCCGGCGAAACCGACGACGACTTCGACAAGCTGATGAAGCTGGCCACCGACCTCGAGTTCGACGCCTCGTTCAGCTTCATCTACAGCGCGCGCCCCGGCACGCCGGCCGCCTCGCTGGCCGACGACACGCCGCACGAGGTCAAGCTCAAGCGCCTGCAGACGCTGCAGGCCTACCTCGAGTCGAACGTGCTGCGCTACAGCCAGGCCCTGGTCGGCACCCGCCAGAAGATCCTGGTCGAGGGCCCCAGCCGCAAGGACCCGTCCGAGCTGATGGGCCGCACCGAGTGCAACCGCATCGTCAACTTCGCGGCCGGCCCCACGCAGGCCCTGCGCGACCGCCTCGTCGGCCAACTGATCGATGTGACCATCACCACGGCCTATCCGCACTCGCTGCGCGGCGAACTTCGACTGGCGTGATCTGTCCAAGCGCCAAACAACCCCGGGAATTCGGTCGTACTGACCCGATTCGCGGGTTGTGACGTATTGCACAGTGCGGGAACCGATCACCAAGCTGTGCACCATGAAGTTACTGCGACTTTGCCTCGACCAGATCGGCGTCGGGCGTCCCCTCCCGTGGAACGTCTACAACGATGCCGGCCAGCTCGTGCTGCGCCAGGGCTACGTCGTGCGGGACGAGACCCAGCGCGAGGCCCTCATCATGCGGGGCGCCTACATTGGCCACGACCCGGAAGCCGGCACGCCGCACACCGAAGACCTCGATGCCCTGCGTCAGAATCCCGCGCTGCTCTGGCAGGACGTCCGAGCCCGTGCCGAGACGCTGCTGCTGGAACCCGGTGAAGCCGAGCCCTTCCGGCATGCGCTCCAGATCGTCGGTGGCCACATCGAGTTCGCCGTGGTGCACCACCTGGACGACAGCCTGTTCGAGCTGCTGCACCGCGAGGGCCGCAACACGCCGGCCGTCTCGCATGTCATCCAGGCCGCCTTTCTGGTCAACATGGTGGCCATCCGACTGGGCTGGCCCAGCACCATGGTGCGGTCTGCCGTGCAGGCCGCGCTGACCATGAACCTGGCCAGCCTGCGTCGGCAGAACGCCCTGCACCACCAGGCCACGCCGCTTTCGGCCGCCGAGCGCGCCGAGGTGGCCGGGCATGGCGAACAGGGCCGCCAGCTGCTGGAAATGCTGGGCGTGGAAGACCGGGACTGGCTGCAGGCGGTGGCGCACCACCATCCGCCCGAAGAGGGGCGCGGGCTGGCCGCCTGGCGCCAGCGTGCAGGCGACATGGCCTGCCTGCTGCACCACGTCGACCTCTACCTCGCCAAGGTCAGCCGCCGGGCCTATCGGGCCGCCCTGCCGCCGGATGTGGCCGCGCGCCAGCTGTTCCAGCGCGGCGGCGGCGCCGCCAACCCCTTTGCCAGCGCGTTGATCAAGGAAGTGGGCCTCTTCCCCCCCGGTGCGGGCGTGCGCCTGGCCAATGGCGAGCTGGCCGTGGTGCTGCGCCGTGGCGAGATGGCCCATCTGCCGGAAGTCTGCAGTGTGCAGACCGCCGATGGTGCCGCCCTGGCTCAGCCAGTGCGCCGGCGCACCAGCGAGCCCGCATTCAAGGTGCTCGCGGCGGTGCCCCGCGGCGTGGTCACCCTGCCCGCCGAGGCCGTCCTCCACTGAGGAGGCGCGACATCCGGGAGACAGGGCTGCAGCCTCAACGTGGACAGTGCGCCAGCGCCGCCACCAGTTCGTCCACGTGCGCCATCGTGTGCGCCGCCGACAGCGAAATCCGCAGCCGGGCCGTGCCCTCCGGCACCGTCGGGGGACGAATCGCCGGCACCCACACCCCTTGCTCGTCGAGCTGCGCCATGACCGCCAGGGCATCGGCGTTCGAGCCAATGATGAGCGGCTGGATGGCCGTGTCCGACGGCAAGAGACGCCAGGGCAGTTGCGCACTGGCCAGCCCCTCGCGCAGCCGGGTGCGCAAGGCGCGCAGCTGGTCTCGACGCCCAGGCTCCTGCTGGATGACGTCGATGGCGGCACGCAGCGCGGCCGCCACCATGGCCGGTGCGGCAGTGGCAAACATGTAGGTGCGGGCCTTCTGCATGACCCACTCGACCATGGCCGGGTCCCCGGCCACGAAGGCCCCCGAGACCCCGGCTGCCTTGCCCAGTGTGGCCATGTAGACGAGCCGACCCAGGCGCCCCTGCCAGGCAGGGGCCACGCCGTCGACGCCCGCGATGCCGAAGTGCGCCAGCGTGCCTTCACCGTGCGGGCCGAGCACGCCGTAACCGTGCGCATCGTCGATCAGCAGCCAGGCGTCATGGCGCTCGCACAGCGCGAGCAGGGCCGGCACATCGGCCACATTGCCGTCCATGCTGAAAACGGCATCGGTGACGACCAGCTTGCGCCGGGCCGTGCTGGTTGCCAGCGCAGCATCCAGCGCCCCGAGGTCGGCGTGCGGCACGACATGCAGTTCGGCGCGTGACAGGCGGATGCCGTCGATCAGACAGGCGTGATTCAGGGCATCGGAAAACACCGCATCACCGCGTCCCACCAGCGCAGGCACCAGGCCCACATTGGCGGCATAGCCGGCATAGAAGTACAGCGCGCGAGGCAGGCCGACATGGGCGGCCAGCGCGGCCTCCAGATGCTCGTGCTCGGGACTGTGGCCGCACACCAGCGGAGAGGCCGTTGCGCCCACGCCGTAACGGGCAATCGCATCCTGCGCCGCCGCCATCACGGCCGGGTGCTGCGACAGACCCAGGTAATCGTTGCTGCCGAAGGACAGGCGTCGCTGGCCGTCGATCAGGTAGGTCGTGCCGCGCAGGGCTTCGTCGTCGGGCTGCAGGTCGGCCGGGGCCACCGCGGGCGCAACCTGGCGACGCCAGCGCAGCGCCAGCCCATCACGCAGGGCCTGCAGCGGCGCATCGAAAGGAGAAGTCATGCGCCCAAGGGTAGCAGACACGACAGAGCCAGGTCGTGTGGGGCCTCTTCTCGAAAATACGAATCATTCCTGTTATCTTTGGGATTGCGGACGCCCCTGGCGCGCCGCATCCGATTCACCATCCGCCAGAGGAAATGCAACACATGGCCCGAATGCTGCCCCGCCTTGCCACCCTGACCGTGATCGCCCTGGCCTGCCAGGCCCACGCCGATGACAAGGTGCTCAACATCTACTCGGCTCGGCATTACCAGACCGACGATGCCTTCTACGCCGACTTCACGAAGCAGACCGGCATCAAGATCAACCGGCTTGACGGCAAGGAAGACGAGCTGCTGGAGCGCATCAAGAACGAAGGCGCCAAGTCGCCGGCCGACATCCTGATCACCGTCGATGCCGCCCGCCTGGCCATCGCCGACGAAGCCGGCCTGTTCCAGCCCATCCAGTCCAAGGTGCTGACGCAGCGCATCCCGGCCCACCTGCGCGCGCCGAACTGGATCGCCTTCTCGACCCGCGCCCGCGTCATCGTCTACAACAAGGCCAACGTCAAAGCCGAGTGGGTTCAGACCTACGGCGACCTGGCCCACCCCCGCCTGAAGGGGCAGGTCTGCGTGCGCTCGGGCTCGCACCCGTACAACCTGTCGCTGGGCGCGGCCTTCATCGCCCACGACGGCGAGCCGCAGGCCGAAGCCTGGGCCCGCGGCCTGGTGCAGAACTTCGCCCGTGCGCCCAAGGGCGGGGACACCGACCAGATCCGCGCCGTGGCCGCTGGTGAATGCGGTGTGGCCATCTCCAACAGCTACTACCTGGCCCGCCTGATGCGCTCGAACAAGCCGGAAGACCAGAAGGTGATGGACGCTGTGGGCATCGTGTGGCCCAACCAGGCCACCTGGGGCACCCACATCAACGTGTCTGGCGCCGGCATCATCAAGACGGCACCGAACCGCGAGGCGGCGGTGAAGTTCATGGAGTACCTGGCCAGCGACAAGGCCCAGGCCTACTTCGCCGACGGCAACAACGAGTGGCCCGCCGTGCCGAGTGCCAAGATCGACAACCCGGCACTCAAGGCCATGGGCACCTTCCGCGCCGACACGCTGCCGGTCGCCGATCTGGCGAAGAACGCGGCACGCGCGCAGAAAGCATTCGACCGCGCCGGCTGGCGCTGAGCTCAGTGCGGGGCGGCATCGCCCTGCCGGCCGCGGGCAATCTCGCGGCTGAGCACGATCAACGGCAACAGGCCCACCACCACAATGGCCAGGGCCGCCGTCGAGGCCTCGGCCAGACGCTCGTCGGAGGCGAGCGTGTAGGCCTGTGTGGCCAGCGTGTCGAAGTTGAAGGGGCGCATCACCAGGGTGGCTGGCAGCTCCTTCATCACGTCGATGAAGACCAGCAGCGCGGCCGTCAACAAGCTGCCACGCAGCAGCGGAAAGTGCACCCGGCGCAGCGTTTCGGCCGGTGAGAGCCCCAGGCTGCGCGCCGCGTTGTCCATGTTGGGCGTCACCTTCTGCAGCCCCGCGTCCACGGCCTGCACCGCTGGCGTGAGAAAGCGCACCACGCAGGCATACACCAGACCGGTCAGGCCGCCCGTGATCAGCAGCCCACCATCCCAGGCAAAGAGCCGGGTGGCCCAGTCGGTGAGCCAGTTGTCGACCCGCGTGACCGGGATCAGCACGCCCACCGCAATCACCGTCCCCGGCAGCGCATAGCCCAGACCGGCCAGCCGGTGCACGCCCCGCACCAGCCACGAGGCATGCAGCCGCGCAGCATAGCCAAGCAACACCGCCAGCACCACGGCGATGCCGGCCGTCAGGGCCGACACGGTGATGCTGTTGCGCGCCAGTTCGATGAAACGCGCGCCGAACTGGGCATCGCCCTCCGAAACCGCCATCTCGAGCAGGATGCCGGCCGGCAGCAGGAAGCCCGCGACCAGTGGCCACAGGCAGGCCGCCACCGCCAGCGCCGCGCGCCAGCCGCGCAAACGCACCGCCGCAAAGCGAGCCCGCCGCAGGGTGGTGTCGTGAAAGCGCGCGCGTCCGCGGGACAGGCGCTCGAACGCCAGCACCAGGATGACAAAGCCGAGCAGCGCGCTCGCCAGTTGCGCTGCGGCCACCCGGTCGCCCAGCGAGAACCACGCCCGGTAGATGCCGGTGGTGAAGGTCTGCACGCCGAAATACGACACGGCGCCGAAATCGGCCAGCGTTTCCATCAACGCCAGCGCCACCCCCGCAGCAATGGCGGGGCGCGCCAACGGCAGCGACACCCGAAAGAAGCTGGCCCAGGGGCCGAGCCCCAGGGAGCGCCCGGCCTCCAGCATGCCCCCCGCCCGCTCCAGAAAGGCCGTGCGGGCCAGCATGTACACGTAGGGGTAGAGGCACAACGACAG
>JAJUHM010000006.1 GCA_029279925.1 Aquabacterium olei | reverse complement strand
GCCCCGCCCGGCGAACTCGTGCCCCCCGTGCGTTTCGACACCGTCGAAGAAGCGCAGCAATACCTGCGTGCCCAGGGCGTGTCCTATGTGCTGGCCCAGTTTGTCGACATCCACGGTGTGGCGAAGGCAAAGTCGGTGCCAGTGGCGCATCTGGAGACCGTGCTGACCGACGGCGCCGGTTTCGCCGGCTTCGCCATCTGCGGCGTCGGCATCGAGCCCCACGGCCCGGACTTCATGGCCCGCGGCGACCTGAGCACCGTCTCGCTGGTGCCCTGGCAGCCCGGCCTGGCCCGCATCGTGTGCGAAGGCCATGTGGAAGGCGAACCCTGGGTCTACGACAGCCGCGTCACGCTGAAGAAGCAGGTGGCCCGTCTGGCCGAGCGCGGCCTGACAATGTTCACCGGTCTGGAGCCCGAGTTCTCGCTGCTGCGTCGCACCGAGTCCGGCGGCATCGAGCCCTGCGACCCCAGCGACACGCTGGCCAAGCCCTGCTATGACTACAAGGGCCTGTCGCGCACCCGCGCCTACCTGGAGAAGCTCTCCAACGTGATGCGCGCCACCGGCATCGACGTCTACCAGATCGATCACGAAGACGCCAACGGCCAGTTCGAACTGAACTACACCTACACAGACTGTCTCACCTCGTGTGATCACTTTGTGTTCTTCAAGATGGCGGCCGCCGAGATCGCCAACGAGATGGGCCTGGTGTGCTCGTTCATGCCCAAGCCCTTTGCCAACCGCCCGGGCAACGGCATGCACATGCACCTGTCCATCGGCGACGGCAAGCGCAACCTGTTCTGCGACAAGGCCGATGCCAACGGGCTGGAACTGTCGCCCATGGCCTATCACTTCCTGGGCGGCCTGCTGGCCCACGCGCCGGCCCTGACCGCGCTGTGCGCCCCGACGGTGAACTCGTACAAGCGTCTGGTAGTGGGCCGCTCGCTGACCGGCGCCACCTGGGCCCCGGCCTACATCAGCTACGGCGACAACAACCGCTCGACCATGGTGCACGTGCCCAAGGGTCGTCTGGAACTGCGCCTGCCTGACGGTGCCTGCAACCCCTACCTGGCCACCGCCGCTGTGATCGCAGCCGGTCTCGATGGCATCGACCGCAAGCTGGACCCGGGTGCCCCGCGCAACGTGAACCTCTACGAGTGGAGCGATGCACAGCTCAAGGATGCGGGCATTGGCCTCTTGCCGCAGAACCTGGGCGCCGCCCTGGATGCGCTGGAAGCCGACGAGCTGATCACGGGCGCCCTGGGCCCGGTCGCCAAGGAGTTCCTCAAGCTCAAGCGCATGGAGTGGATCGAATACCAGCGCCATGTCTCGGACTGGGAAGTCAAGCAATACCTGGAATTTTTCTGAAGAAGGAACAGACCCATCATGTGTGGAATCGTTGGATTGCTCCTCAAGAAGCCCGCGCTGCGCAGCCAGCTCGGCGAGCTCATGGTGCCCATGCTCATCGGCATGACCGAGCGTGGCCCCGATTCGGCCGGCCTGGCCGTGTTCACCGACCCGCTGCCCGCGGGCCTGCGCAAGATCAGCGTGTACTCGGGCCTGACCGAGGAAGGCAACGACTACGACTGGTCGGCCCTGCTGGACGCGCTCAACGCCGAGCTGAAAGTCCAGGCCAAGGCGAGCGTCAAGGCCAACCATGCCGTGATCACCTTCGAGGGCGCGGCCGAGCCGGTCAAGGCCTTCGTCAAGGCCTACGGTCCGAAGCTGCACCTGCTGTCGACCGGCCGCAGCATCGACCTGTACAAGGACATCGGCACACCGGCTGAAGTGGCCGCCCGCTACCAGTTCAGCCAGCTGCAAGGCAGCCACCTGGTCGGCCACACCCGCATGGCCACCGAGTCGGCCGTGACGCCGGACCGCGCACACCCCTTCACCGCCGGTGAAGACTTCTGCCTGGTGCACAACGGCTCGCTGTCGAACCCGAACGGCGTGCGCCGCATGCTCGAGCCGCGTGGCATCCAGTTCGAGACCGACAACGACACCGAGGCGGCCTGCCGCTTCCTGGAGTGGCGTCTGCGCGAAGGCGACACCCTGCACAACGCACTGCAGAAGGGCTTCGAAGCGCTGGATGGCTTTTACACCTTCCTGATGGGCACCTCGACCGAGCTCGCCCTGATCCGCGACCCCTTTGCCTGCAAGCCGGCCGTGGTGGCCGAAACCGACGACTACGTGGCCATTGCCTCCGAGTTCCGCTCGCTGGCCCACCTGCCCGATGTGAAGCACGCCACCGTCTTTGAACCTGCCCCTGAGGAGATGTACGTATGGAAAGCCTGACCTTTGACCTGAGCCAGGGTGGCGTTCGCCCGCTCAACCAGCACCTGCACGGCCCGGCAGCCGAGCTGACCGGTCAGCACATCACCGTCGTGAACCCCGATGGTGCCCACAACATCGCCGTGGGCCTGAACGCCCCGGTGAAGGTGACCATCGATGGCCATGCGGGCTACTACGCGGCCGGCATGAACAAGCTGGCCGACGTGACGATCAACGGCAGTGCAAGTACCGGCGTGGCCGAGAACATGATGAGCGGCAAGGTGCACGTGAAGGGCTTTGCCTCGAACAGCGCCGGGGCCTCGGCCCACGGTGGCCTGCTGATCATCGACGGCGATGCGGGCCTGCGCTGCGGCATCTCGCTCAAGGGCGGCGACATCGTGGTGGGGGGCTCGGTCGGCAGCTTCTCGGGCTTCATGGCACAAGCCGGCCGCATGGTCATCTGCGGCAACGCCGGCGACGCTCTGGGCGATTCGCTGTACGAAGCCGTGATCTACGTGAAGGGCGAGATCAAGAGCCTGGGCGCCGATGCGCAGCTGGAGCCACTGGGCGACAGCGACATCACCGCGCTGACCGAGCTGCTGGCCGCCGCGGGCCTGAACCACAAGCCGCAAGACTTCAAGCGCGTGGCTTCCGCTCGCTCGCTGTACCACTGGAACGCAGACGCTGATCAAACCTACTGAGGAGCCCTGTCATGAGCACCGAACACCCCATCACCTTCAAGCGCCTGCAACGCGAAGAATCCGCGTCGTTCGACCGCAGCACGCTGGACTACATCCACCGCGCCTCGAACACCGGCCTGTACGAAATCCGCGGCCTGGGCGCCAAGCGCAAGCTGCCGCACTTCGATGACCTGGTCTTCCTGGGCGCCTCGCTGTCGCGTTACCCGCTGGAGGGCTACCGCGAGAAGTGCAGCACGAAGACCGTGCTGGGCACCCGTTTCGCCAAGAAGCCCATCGTGCTGGACACCCCCATCACCGTGGCCGGCATGAGCTTCGGCGCGCTGTCGGCCAACGTGAAGGAAGCCCTGGGCCTGGCGGCCACCGCCATCGGCACCTCGACCACCACCGGTGACGGCGGCATGACGCAGGAAGAGCGTCGCTCGTCGAAGACGCTGGTGTACCAGTGCCTGCCCTCGCGCTACGGCTTCAACCCCGACGACGTGCGCAAGGCCGATGCCATCGAGGTGGTGCTGGGCCAGGGCGCCAAGCCGGGCGGCGGCGGCATGCTGCTGGGCCAGAAGGTGAACCCGCGCGTGGCCAAGATGCGCACCCTGCCGGAAGGCGTGGACCAACGCTCGGCCTGCCGCCATCCCGACTGGACCGGCCCCGATGACCTGGCCATCAAGATCCAGGAACTGCGCGAACTGACCGACTGGGAAAAGCCGATCTACGTGAAGGTGGGCGCCACCCGCGTCTACAACGATGTCAAGCTGGCCGTGCACGCCGGTGCCGACGTGGTGGTGGTCGACGGCATGCAGGGTGGCACCGCCGCCACGCAGACCTGCTTCATCGAGCACGTGGGCATCCCGACCCTGGCCGCCGTGCGCCAGGCCGTGGCCGCGCTGGAAGACCTCGACATGAAGGGCACCGTGCAGCTGATCGTGTCGGGCGGGATCCGCACCGGCGCCGACGTGGCCAAAGCCCTGGCCCTGGGTGCCGACGCCGTGGCCATCGGCCAGGGCGTGCTGATGGCCCTGGGTTGCAACCGCGACACCTACCAGCAAGGCGGCCAGCAGCACAGCGCCGAGGCCGACTACGCCGCGCTGGGCACCGCGCCCGGCTTCTGCCACCACTGCCACACGGGCAAGTGCCCGGTGGGTGTGACCACGCAGGACGCCGTGCTGGAAAAGCGCCTGGAGCCGGAATGGGGTGCCAAGCACCTCAAGAACTACCTCAAGACGCTGACCATGGAGCTGACCACGCTGGCCCGCGCCTGCGGCAAGCAGGACGTGCACCATCTGGAGCCGGAAGACCTGGTGGCCCTGACGGTGGAGGCCGCGGCCATGGCCCAGGTGCCGCTGGCCGGCACGAGCTGGGTGCCGGGTCAGACCGGCTAATGGCCCACTGAAGACGTTATCTCTCGGCCACGTAGGCCCCCATGCGGTTGCGACCGCATGGGGGCCTTCTTCATGCTCGGACGATGCGGTCGGTATGCGGCTGCTTCAGAGCCGGTGCACCACGGCTGCCCGCCGTGCACCGAGCCGAGGCAGACCGAACCAGTTCAAGGCACCAGCTGAAGTGCCACTGCAGATCGCCATCACCGGTGCTTCACCTCTCTCATGTTCCGAGCACCGACACGTGGCAAAAGCAGGCCCGATACATGCTTGGTATGCCATACGACAACACTTTCTTAAAAGCTGTTTAGGACAGCACTTCCAAACCGCATACCTGGAGAGAAGCTCGGGTAAATCCCGGGATCACAGGCTGAGATCTCTCTGCTCAAATCCACTCACCAACAGCTTGGTATACCAACATACAAAGCGCCAACAACCAAGGAATCTGCTCATGACGTTCGCCCTTCGCAAAGTCGTCACCTATACGGAAGACACCCTCATTGAAGGCGGCAAGGTGGCCGCCAAACCCCTGCGCCTGTTTGCCGCTGCGGCAGTGTTGCGCAACCCCTGGGCGGGCCGAGGCTTCGTGGAGGACCTTCAGCCCGAGATTCGCGAGATCGCGCCGCAACTGGGTGAACTGCTGACGCGGGAGATCATCCGCATGGCCGGCTCGGGCGAGGCCGTGGAGGCCTACGGCAAAGCGGCCATCGTCGGCACGTCCGGCGAAGTCGAACACGCCTCCGCCCTGACCCATACGCTCCGCTTCGGCAACCACTACCGAAACGCCGTGGGCGCTAAAAGCTTCCTGAGCTTCACCAACGTGCGGGGCGGGCCGGCGTGTCCCATCGCCATTCCCCTGATGCACAAGCACGACGAGGGCATGCGCTCGCACTATCTGACGATCCAGTTCTCGATCACCGATGCGCCAGCACCCGACGAAATCGTCGTGGCACTGGGCGCTTCCATCGGCGGCCGCCCACACCACCGCATTGGTGACCGCTACAAGGACATGGCGGAGCTGCAAAACAATGCCTGAACTCCAGCCGCCCCCCAGCCGCGCCCGCGGTCTGTTGCCCGACGGGACCAGCTATGCGGTGTATGGACAAGGGACGCCCATCGTGTTCATACACGGCGTCGGCATGCAGCAGGACGTGTGGGTGCCCCAGATCCTGGGCTTCGCCCGAGATCGCACCGTGGTGACCTTCGACATGCTCGGTCATGGCCGCAGCCCGCTCCCGCCGGAAAACCCGGCACTTGCGGACTATGCAGACCAGGTCAAGCGTCTGCTTGACCAGCTGGACCTGCCTCGTGCTCACATCGTGGGCCACTCCATGGGCGCGCTGGTGGCACTGGAATTTGCCTTGCGAGAGCCGGCACGTTGCCTGAGCGTCAGCGCGCTCAATGCGGTCTACAACCGCAGCGACGCCCAACGGGAGGCTGTGCAGGAACGTGTGCGCAGCCTGCAGACGTCCAACACACAGGGCGGGATCGCGGCCACGCTGGCACGCTGGTTTGGTCAGCCGATCCCGCCTTACCTGGAAACAACGGCGCAGCTGTGCAAGCGCCTGCTTGAAGACGTGAACGCAGAAGGCTATGCCCGCACCTATGCCCTGTTTGCCACGAGCGACCGCGCCCACATTGGAAGACTGACTGAACTGCAGCCCCCCGCCCTGTTCATGACCGGCGAGTTCGATCCGAATTCCACACCGGACATGACCAAGTCGATGGCCGCCGCAGTCCCGGGCTCCCGGTGCCGGGTCCTGGCCGGTGAGCGACACATGATGGGGCTGACCGGTGCCCCGCAAGTCCACGGGGAGTTGCTCCCCTTCCTGCTGGCCGCGGAGGCCCGCGCAAACAAACTGGAGGCCGCATGAGCATCGATCCCAAAGCCTTTCGGCAAGCCCTCGGCAACTTCCCGACCGGTGTGACGGTCGTCACCACGGTCGACACCGACGGCACGCCGCGCGGCCTGACGGCCAACTCATTCACCTCGGTGTCGCTCGATCCAGCCCTCGTGCTGGTCTGCCTGGGTAAGACCACGGCCAGCCACCCCGTGTTCATGGAAGCTGACCGCTTTGCCATCAACATCCTGGCCGAAGACCAGCGAGACATCAGTGGTCTGTTCGCTTCCAAGTCGCCCGACAAGTTCAGCCAGGCGGCGTGGCACCCGGGCACCACCGGTGCCCCGCTCATCGCCGGGGCAGTGGCCTGGTTCGACTGTACTGTGCATCAACGTGTGGATGCCGGCGACCACACCATCCTGATCGGGCAGGTACAGGACATGGGCCAGCGCACGGCCCGACCGCTGGGCTATTGCCAGGGAGCCTATGTCGGCTTCCAGCTGCAGCAGGCCGCGCAGGAAGCCCTGGCCCGCCAGGCACGCACCACCGCCCTCATCGAGACCCCGGATGGCGTCTTGCTGAGTGCCGGACCGGACGGTCTGGATTTGCCCACCTCAGGAGATGTGGCTGGCCTGCTGGACGCGCTGAAGCAACATGGCGTACAGGCCTCGGTCGACTTCCTTTTCGCGGTGTTTGACACGCCGACCGGCTCGCGCATCGTGTACCGCGGCCGCAGCGCACACCCCCCCAAGGACAATGCCTTGCGCTGCATCCCGGTGGCCGAGTTACCGCGACTCAACCTGGCCAACACCGCCCTGCAGGCCATGCTCAACCGCTATGCGCGTGAGCGTGCCCAGGACGCCTTCGGCATCTACATCGGCAACCAGGACGCGGGCGAAGTGCGCCCCCTGGCCACCGCCTGACTTGACCTGACTGGAGCCCGATCATGAAGTTCTCTCTTTTCCTGCACGTCGAGCGCTACGACGATCAGACCCCCATCACGCAGCAACTCGATGAGATGACCGAGCTGGTGCAGATCGCCGAGCGGGGCGGCTTTGAGGCCGCATGGGTCGGCGAGCATCACGGCATGGGGTTCACCATTGCACCGAACCCTTTCGTGAACCTCGCCCACCTGGCTGCCAAGACGTCGACCATCCGCCTGGGCACGGGCACCGTCATCGCGCCGTTCTGGCACCCGATCAAGCTCGCTGGTGAGGCGGGGCTCGTCGACGCCCTCAGCAAGGGCCGGCTGGACCTCGGCATTGCCCGCGGCGCCTACATGTTCGAATACGAACGCCTGTTCCCGGGGCTGGACGCAATGGAGGCCGGCGCCCGCATGCGCGACATGGTGCCGCTGTTGCAAAGGCTGTTCCAGGGCAATGCATCCGCCGATACGCCTTACTGGCAGTTCCCGGCCACCACCCCGCTGCCCCGACCGGTGCAGTCGCCCTGGCCACCGATGTGGATCGCCGCCCGCGACCCGCATTCGCACGACTTCGCCGTGGGAAGCGGCTGCAATGTACAGGTCACTCCGCTGGCCTCAGGCGACGCCGAAGTGGCCTCTCTGATGGACCGCTTCAACGCTGCCTGTGCGGCCCACCCCGAGGTGCCGCGCCCGCAGATCATGCTGCTGATGCACACCTTCGTCGGTGCTGACGAGGCGGAAGTCAACCAGGCGTGCAAGGATCTGCAGGCCTTCTATTGCCACTTCATGAAGTGGGTGAAAAAGGAACGCCCGATCGAGCAAGGGCTGATGGAGCCGCTGCGACAGGAAGACCTCGACGCCTTCCCGCAGTACGCCCCCGAGAAGCTGCGCGAAACGCTGGTGATCGGTCAGGCCGATGAGGTGATCGCCCGATTGAAGTCGTACGAAGCCCAGGGCTACAACCAGTACAGCTTCTGGATCGACAACTGCATGCCCTTCGAGACCAAGAAGCGCACGCTGGAACGCTTCATCGCCCAGGTCGTTCCCGCCTTCCAATGAACCCACTCAGGCCCGCCATGCTGCAGACCTTCCAGCACTACATCGACGGCCAATTCGAGCCGGGCACCGCGCACTTCGACAGCGTGGACCCGGCCACCGGCCAGGCCTGGGCCCGCATGCCCGCCGCCACGTCGGAAGACGTGAACCGTGCCGTGCGAGCAGCCCATCGGGCCTTGACAGCGTCTCCCTGGCGCGGCCTGCATGCTAGTGCGCGCGGCAAGTTGCTGGCCCGGCTGGCGGATCTGATCACCCGCGACGCCACGATGTTGGCCGAGCTGGAAACGCGCGACACCGGCAAGGTGATCCGCGAAACCCGTGCGCAGATCGGCTACGTGGCCGAGTACTACCGCTACTACGCGGGCCTCGCCGACAAGATGGAAGGCCGCCACCTGCCGGTGGACAAGGCCGACATGGAGGCCTACACCCGCCGCGAGCCCCTGGGCGTGGTGGCCGCCATCGTGCCGTGGAACTCGCAGCTCTTTCTCTCGGCCGTCAAACTGGGTCCCGCACTGGCAGCAGGCTGCACCGTGGTGCTAAAAGCGTCTGAAGAAGGCCCGGCGCCTCTGCTGGCCTTTGCCAAGCTGGTGCATGAAGCGGGCTTCCCCGCCGGGGTGGTCAACGTCATCACTGGCTTTGGCCACGACTGCGGCCAAACGCTGACCACGCACCCACTGGTCGACAAGGTGGCCTTTACCGGTGGCCCGGAGACCGCGCGGCACATCGTGCGCAACACGGCCGAGAACCTGGCCGACACCTCGCTCGAACTCGGTGGCAAGTCGCCCGTGCTGGTGTTCGACGACGTCGATCTGGAAAGCGCCTGCAACAGCATCGTCGCTGGCATCTTCGGTGCCAGCGGCCAGAGTTGCGTGGCTGGCTCACGCCTGCTGGTGCAGCGTGGCGTGGCCGATCGCCTGCTGGCCATGCTGGCCGAGAAGGCTGCCCGGATCCGCATCGGCAGCCCGCAAGATCTGGCCACCGAGATGGGACCGCTGGCCACGCGCAAGCAGGTCGAGCACCTTCAGCGCACCGTGAAGGCCAGCATCGATGCGGGTGCCACGCTGGTGTGCGGCGGCGGCACGGCAGAAGGTTTCGCGCCCGACAGCCACTATGTCGCGCCCACCATCCTGGACTGTCCGCACGCCGACATCCCGAGCCTGCGCACCGAGTTCTTCGGTCCCGTGCTCAGCGTGATCCGCTTCGACAACGAAGCCGAGGCCATCGCGCTGGCCAACGACAGCGCTTACGGTCTGGCTTCGGGCGTGTTCACCACCAACCTGACGCGGGCCCACCGCCTCATCCGCGAGTTGCGCGCCGGCATCGTGTGGGTCAACACCTACCGAGTCGTCTCTCCGCTTGTGCCCTTCGGCGGCTTCGGCCAAAGCGGTCTGGGCCGCGAAGGTGGCATGGAAGCCGCGCTGGCTTACACCCGCACCAAGTCCGTTTGGATCAACACCTCGGACGCTCCCATCCCCGACCCCTTCGTGATGCGCTGAACATGTACTACGAGATCCGCACCTATCGCCTCAAGGTCGGCGCCCTGCCCAACTACCTGGCCCTGGTGGGCGAGCAAGGCATCGCGATCCAGCGCGCGCACCTCGGCCACCTGGTCGGGTACTTCCAGTCCGACATCGGACCCCAGAACCAGATCGTGCACATCTGGGCTTTCCAGAGCCTGGACGAACGCGACCGTCGCCGCGCCACGCTGGCTGCCGACCCAGCCTGGCAAGCCTTCATCCCACACATCCAGGCCTTGATCGAGGAAATGGACAGCAAGGTCATGCGCCCGGCTTCCTTCTCCCCCTTGCCCTGAGCCCCTGTTTCTTCCGCCCCACCCCAACCTGCACACGACCATGACCGATACCCTTCGCTCCCCCCGTCGTCACGCCATCGCCACCCTTGTGATGGGCCTGCTGGGCGCCACCAGCCTGAGCGCGCAAGCCCAGCAAGACGGCATCGTCTTCACCAGCTGGGGTGGCACCACCCAGGCTGCCCAGAAGAAACACTGGGCCGTCCCCTTCACTGCGGTCACGGGCATCACCGTGCAGCAAGACGGTCCGACCGATTACGGCAAGTTCAAGGCCATGGTCGAGAGCGGCAACGTCACATGGGACGTGGTCGACGTCGAGGCCGACTTTGCCGCGAAGGCCGCCAAGGATGGCCTGCTCGAGCCGATCGACTACAGCGTGGTCCCCAAGGCCCAGCTCGACCCGCGTTTCTCCGGTCCGTACCACGTGGGCAGCTTCTACTACGCCTTCGTGATGGCCTTCAACAAGGACATCTACAAGGGCAAGGCCCCCGCCAACTTCTCGGCCCTGTTCGACACCAAGACCTACCCCGGCAAACGCACCTTCTACAAATGGTCCGCCCCTGGCGTGCTGGAAATGGCCCTGCTGGCCGACGGCGTGCCTGCCGACAAGCTCTACCCGCTGGACCTCGACCGCGCCTTCAAGAAGCTGGACACCATCAAGGGCAACATCGTGTGGTGGACGGGAGGCGCCCAGTCGCAGCAGTTGCTGGCTTCGGGGGAAGCGCCCATCGGCGTGTTCTGGAACGGTCGCGTGCACTCTGTCGAGAGCAGTGGCCAGAACGTGGACGTGTCGTGGACTCAAAGCCTGACAGCCGCCGACGTGCTCGTCGTTCCCAAGGGCAGCAAGCGCAAGGCCCAGGCGATGAAGTTCCTGGCTTATGCCGCTGGTGCCAAGGGGCAGGCCGACTTCGCGACGGACACAGCCTACGCCCCGGTCAACCTCGGTTCGAAGGCGCTGATGTCCCCTGCGGCGGTCAAGGCCCTGCCCGATCAGTTCACCAAAGGCCAGATCAACCTGAACATGGCCTGGTGGGCAGAGAACCGCGACGTCGTCGCCAAGCGCTGGTACGCCTGGCAGGCCCAGTAACCCGCGCCGCGGAAGTGCGCAGGGGCTCGGCCCCTGCGCTTGCCCCTAGAGGATGAACCCATGCCCACTGACACCATGACGGCCACCTTGGCTCTACCGGCCGTCGCTGCACCGCCCAGACGGCGCAGCGGCCTCGCCTGGCTCACCCCCTCCCTGGCCCTGCTGGCTCTGTTCTTCGTGCTGCCCGTTCTGAGCCTGCTCCTGCGCAGCATCACAGAGCCCGAGTTCGGCCTGCAGCACTACGCAGAACTTGTTGGCAGCTGGACCTACGTCAAGGTGCTCTACAACACCTTGCTGGTCGCCTCCGTGGTCACCGTGGTAACGGTGGTGTTGGGCTTCCCGGTCGCCTGGCTGATGGCCATCATGCCGAGCCGCTGGAGCCGCTTCCTGATGGGCTGCCTGCTGCTATCCATGTGGACCAACCTGCTGGTTCGGACCTACGCCTGGATGGTGCTGCTGCAACGCACTGGCTTCATCAACCAGACCTTGATGAAATGGGGCGTCATCGACGAACCACTCGCCTTGGTCAACAACCTCACGGGCGTCACCATCGGCATGACCTACATCATGCTGCCCTTCCTGGTTCTGCCCCTGCACGCGACGATCAAGGCGCTGGACCCGGCGATCCTGCGTGCCGCCGCCACGTGTGGCGCCTCGCGCTGGCAGGCGTTCTGGCTGGTGCTTTGGCCACTGGCCCTGCCCGGTGTGGCCAGCGGCGCGCTGATGGTGTTTGTAATGTCTCTGGGCTACTTCGTGACCCCCGCCTTGCTTGGGGGCGCCAGCCACATGATGCTGGCCGAACTGATCGCCCAGCTGGTGCAGTCCCTTCTCAACTGGGGCCTTGCAGGGGCCGCCTCCCTGGTGCTGCTCGTCATCACCCTGGGCCTGTACGCCCTTCAACTCAAACTCTTCCCAGCGAAGGGAGGCCAGCATGCTGCTTGACCATGATCGCCTGGGCCTCCCCCTCCGTCTGAGCCTGGGCGCCATCGGCACACTCGTGGTGGCGTTCCTCCTCGCACCGATCGTCTTCATCACCCTGCTGTCCTTCGGCTCCTCACCCTGGCTCATCTTTCCCCCGCCTGGCTGGACGCTGCAGTGGTACCGCGAAATGTGGGCCGATCCCGGATGGCTGCAGGCGATGTGGCACAGCACCCGCGTCGCGCTCGTCGTGACCGCGCTGTCCGTCAGCCTCGGGTTCATCACAGCCCTGGCGCTGGTACGAGGCACCTTCCCGGGGCGCGCGCTACTCCGAGGCTTTTTCATCACCCCGATGGTCTTGCCCGTGGTGGTGCTGGCCGTGGCGCTGTACGCACTGTGTCTCAAGGTCGGCCTGACGGGTACTTTTGTGGGCTTCGTCATCGGCCACCTGGTGATTGCACTGCCCTTCTCCATCATCACGCTGTGCAACGCACTCGAAGGCTATGACTTCGCGCTCGAGGAGGCGGCCTTGATCTGCGGCGCCACTCCATGGCAGGTGAAGTGGCGTGTCACGCTGCCCGCCCTGCGCCTCAGCCTGTTCGCCGCCGGCGTGTTCTCCTTCCTAGTGTCCTGGGACGAAGTGGTCGTTTCCATCTTCATGGCGACGCCCGGCATGGAAACCCTTCCAGTGCGCATCTGGAGCGCCCTGCGGCAAGACCTGTCACCCGTGATCGCTGCGGTGTCCACCGTGCTGATCGGCATCACCCTGATCTTCATGCTGATTGCTGCCCTGTTCAAGAAAGACGACGACCATGGCCACTGAAACGACAACCCCTGACGCCCCCTTCCTGAGCATCCGCGGCCTGCGCAAGACCTACGGCCAATCCGTGGCGATCGACGGCGTGTCGCTGGACATCCGCGAGGGTGAGTTCATGACCTTCCTCGGCCCGTCAGGCTCAGGCAAGAGCACGACGCTCTACATCACCGCCGGCTTCCAGGATCCTACCGAAGGCACAGTGCAGCTTGCCGGCAAACCGCTGCTTAATGTGCCACCCAACGAGCGCAACATCGGTATGGTGTTTCAGCGCTACACGCTGTTTCCCCACCTCAGCGTGGCGGAGAACGTTGCCTTCCCGTTGCGAGTGCGCGGCTGGGAGAGATCTCGCATCGCCGAGCGGGTGCAGGCCATGCTCAAGCTGGTTCACCTGCATCAGCACGGCGACCGCAAGCCCAGCCAGCTCTCGGGCGGGCAACAGCAGCGGGTGGCCATCGCCCGCGCGCTGGCCTACAACCCGCCGGTGTTGCTGATGGACGAGCCGCTGTCGGCACTTGACAAGCAACTGCGCGAGGAGATCCAGTTCGAGCTCAAACGCATTCATCACGACACGGGCATCACGATCCTGTACGTGACCCACGACCAGGAGGAAGCGCTGCGTCTGTCTGATCGCATTGCCGTGTTTAACAAAGGACGCATCGAACAGGTGGGCACGGGCCACGAGCTGTACGAGCACCCCGCCACCCGTTTTGTGGCGGGCTTCATCGGCCACAGCAACTTCCTGCCCGTCAAGCTGGAACAGCGCCGAGGGGGGCTTGCGGACGTCGTCCTGCCCGATGGACGTCGCGTAGCCAATGCGCCCTTGCGCTGTGACGCACCGACAGGCGCCGACGCGGCGCTCATGCTGCGCCCCGACCGTCTGTCACTGCAGCACGCAGCGCGGCACGACGGCCCGAGCATCCCTGTTCGCGTGACCGACCTGAGCTACCTCGGTGACGTCATGCAGGTGCATCTCAGTACAGCCTGGGAGCAGGACCTCGACATCCGCGTCCCCCTTCGCCCTGGCGTGCCGGCCGACTGGCAGATCGGATCCACCGCCCACCTCAGCTGGGACATCGCCCAAAGCCAGGTGCACGCGGCAGCCTGACGTCCCGACCGCCCGCTGAATCACCCCCCCGTTCCAGGGCCGGAAAACGGCCCTGCTGGCCCCGCTTTACCTGTTCGCTCCCCCCTCCCACCAACAAGGAAGATGACCATGTCCCGTAGTTCCGTCCTTTCTTCTCTGCGTGCCCGCACGTTGGCCCTCGCGGCACTGTCTCTGGCTGCGGTCAGTGCAATGGCCCAATCCAATGTGACCCTCTCGGGCACCATGGACATTGCTGCCTACCGCGGCAATGGTTACAACACCGCCAAGGGCACGCAGATCGGTCCGCTGTCGCGCAGCAACCTGACCTTCAGCGGCAACGAAGACCTGGGTGGCGGGCTGGCCGCCACGTTCAAACTCAGTACCCGCTTCGAAACCGACACCGGCTCCACCGAGCTGACGAACAAGCCCTTCTGGCACGGGGAATCCACCGTGGGCATCAAGGGTGGCTTCGGCCACATTCGCGTCGGCCGGGCCATGGACGCCGTCACCGCCAACGACTGGGCATACGACCCGTGGGACAACTTCGATCGCCTCGCTTCTCCGGCCTGGAGTTTCTGGCATTACAACTACGCTGTCGACCGCCGCAGCAACAATGGCAGCGCCGAGTACTTCCGGATGAGCAACGGCATCTTCTACGACTCGCCCACCTATGGCGGCTTCTCCCTGTCGGTCTCCGGCTCGCCTGAAAAGGCGACCGCAGCGGGAGCCGGTCAATCGAAGCCGCTGTCTGGCGCATTGAAATACGCCGAGGGTGGTTTCAGTGCCATGCTGGCAACCGGGCGCAACGGCGATGGCGACACGGTCAAGTTCCTCGGCTTGAAGCAGTCCTTCGGTCCGGTTGCCGTCATGGGCGCCTACGACATCAGCACCTACAAGGGCACCCTCAGCAACAGCACGGCGCACGCAGCCACGGTGGGTGCCACCTGGCAGCTCACCTCGGTGCTCCTGCAGGCCAGCCTGGGTCGGCAGTCGATCGGTGACGAGGTCAATCGCATGGCGTCCGTCGGCGCCCGGCTGCCACTCTCGAAGCGTACCTACATCTACACCAACCTGAGCCACTACAAGCCGCATGCGAACGACGGCAAGCTAGGCTACGGTGTGGGCCTGAACCACAGCTTCTGAGAACGCCTGCGACAATCTCAGCCAACCCGTGTCACGCGGGGCCCACCCGGGTCCCGCACACTCCGCCAAGAGAGTTGATTCATGCCAGCCCAAGGTAGCTCACTCCGGATCGACCGCAACCAGAAGACCCTGCGGGAGTTGACCCTGGAGAAGATGCGCAACGCCATCATCGGACAGTACTTTCAGCCAGGTCAGCGCCTGGTGGAGCGGACGCTGTGCGACGAACTCGGGGTCAGCCGCACCATCGTGCGGGAAGTCCTGCGTCACCTCGAAACCGAAGGTTTGGTGGAAACGCCTCAGGGGCAGGGCCCCATCGTGGCAACGATCGATCTCGAGACCACCCGCCAGATCTACGAGATCCGTGCGCTGCTTGAGGGGCATGCTGCAGCATCCTGCGCCCGACTGGCCGATGAACAGGCCATCGTCCGCATGGCGGCCGCGCTCATGTTGATTGAAGCCTCGTTTGCGCAGAACGACCATGTCGGGGTGTTGGCCGAGACGACCCGTTTCTATGAAGTGATGTTCTCGGCAGGCCGTGAAGCAGTGGCCTGGAGCATCGTCCAGAGCCTGAACGCCCGCATCAACCGCTTGCGTGCCATCACGATCACAAGTCGGGAACGCAGCAGCAGCGGCCCGGCAGAAATGAAGCAGCTCCTGGAAGCGATCCGTCAACGTCAGCCCGAGGCAGCGCAAAGAGCGGCAGAGGCCCACGTACGACAGGCCGCAACACGCGCACTCGAAGCCCTGCATCAAGAGCAGAGCTGACCCTCCCATCAACCGCGATCTCTGTCACCACACGCCGCTCACCCGGCGTGAACGCCCATGCTCACCCTGAAACACACCGAACTGCTGCGTCAGCAAGCCTTTTTCGCAGGCGAATGGGCCGATGCAGACGCCCAAGCCCGATTTGCCGTGCACAACCCGGCCACCGGCGAGGTGCTTGCGTACGTGCCCCTGCTCGGCGAAGCGGAGACCCTCCGTGCCATCGCGGCCGCCCGGCTGGCCTGGCCGGCGTGGAGACGACAGACCGCAGCGACACGCGGCAAGCTGCTGATGCGCTGGCACGACCTGATGCTGGCGCACCTCGACGACCTCGCCCTGCTGTTGACGTCCGAGCAAGGCAAGCCGCTGGCCGAGGCTCGCGGTGAAGTCGCCTATGCAGCGGCATACATCGCCTGGTTTGCTGAAGAAGCCCGACGCATCTACGGCGAAACCATCCCCAGCCCGGTAGCCGACCGGCAGCTGGTGGTCACCCGTGAACCCATTGGCGTGTGCGCGGCCATCACACCATGGAACTTTCCTCTGGCCATGATCACCCGCAAGGTTGCACCGGCGCTGGCCGCCGGCAATCCGATGATCGTGAAACCTGCTGAAGCCACCCCGCTGTCGGCCCTGGCCCTCGCGCAGCTGGCCCAGGAGGCCGGCATCCCCGGCAACCTGCTGCAGGTCATCACTGGAGACCCCAAGGTCATTGGCGCCACACTCTGCGCCAGCGAGGTGGTGCGCAAGCTGAGCTTCACGGGCTCCACAACGGTGGGCAAACTCCTTTATGGGCAATGCGCCGGCAGCGTCAAGAAGCTGTCTCTGGAGCTTGGTGGCAACGCGCCCTTCATCGTCTTTGATGATGCAGACCTGGATGCCGCCGTGCAGGGAGCCATGGCCTCCAAGTTCCGCAACAGCGGACAGACTTGTGTGTGTGCCAATCGCATTTATGTGCAGGACGCGGTGTACGACGCCTTCGTCGAGAAGTTGCTGCCCGCGGTATCGGCATTGCGCGTGGGCAATGGCACGCATGACGGGGTCACGGCAGGCCCTCTCATCAACGAAGCCGCATGCAATAAGGTGGCGGAGCACGTGCAGGACGCCCTTCAGCGCGGCGCCGCGCTGCGGCTGGGCGGCGAGCGTCTGCGCGGAGGTGAACTGGCTCAAGGCCATTTCTTTGCGCCCACCGTGCTGACCGAGGTCCCAGCTGACGCACGCGTGACGCGCGAGGAAACTTTCGGCCCATTGGCCGCCCTCGTCCGCTTTCGCACCGAAGAAGAAGCCATTGCATTGGCCAACGATTCGCCTTTCGGTCTGGCCAGCTATTTCTACAGCCGCGACATTGGCCGTGTACACCGGGTCAAGGAAGCACTCGAGAGCGGCATGGTGGGCGTGAACAAAGGGCTGATTTCCACAGAGGTGGCGCCCTTCGGCGGTGTGAAGCAGTCAGGCATCGGCCGGGAGGGCGGTCGTCAGGGGCTCGACGAGTACCTCGTCACCAAATACGCTGCGGTCGCCTGGTAACACACCCGCGTCACCCGGCACAACGCGGGGGCGTGGCGCTATGTCAGGCCGCTCCGTCGCGCGTTCAGCGCGAGCAGCAGGCCTGCACACAGAATCACGCCGCATCCCACCGCGGTGGCGGCATCCACCGTCTCATCGAACGCCACCACACCCAGGCCAATGCCAAACAGCAGCCGCGTGTAGCGCAATGGCGTGACTGCCGCCACGTCGCCCGTGCGCATGGCTTTCATCAGCGAAGCATAGGCCCCGGTGCCCACCAGCACGGCCACAACCAGGGCCACCGCGCCCGCGCGATCCGGCCAGACCCAGGCCTGCCCTTGCCAGACGGCATACAGCGCACCGGCCACCACCACGGCCAGAAAGCCGTAGAAGCCGAGGTGGCGCGTGCCCAGCGTCACGGGCACCGCACGGCTGGCCAGGTCACGCCCGGCGAAGCCCACCATGCCGACCACCGTCAGCAGGGAGAGCACGGAGAAGTCGCCCGCGGTCGGCCTCAGGACCACGGCGACGCCGGCCAGGCCCAGCAGTACCGCCACCCAACGCACGGCGCCCACCCGTTCGCCGAAGTAAAAGCGTGCGCCCAGCACCACCAGCACCGGCGTGGCCTGCAGGATGGCCGTCGCGGAAGACAGCGGTGTCAGCGCAATGGCCAGCACATAGAACAGGCGGCCGGTGATCTCGAATCCGGCCCGCACCCACATGGGCTTCGAGCGCGCATCGGCGTGCCAGAGGGGCTGCATGCCCTCGCGTCGGCAGAGCCCGAACACCAGCGCGCCCCCGATCCCGAACAGCACCAGGACCTGGCCGATCGGCAGCATGCGGGCCACCTGCTTGAGCAAGGCGTCTTCCAGCGCGAAGGCCGCCATCGCCAGCACCATCCAGCCCATGCCCCTCAGGTTGTCGCTTGCATGGCGGGCGCCGGTCTCGCCGGCCGCGCGGGGCCTCATCGCGGCACGATGAAGGTGCTGCCTTCGGACACGAGGTCGGCCTGCGTCGCGCTTCGGCTGGCCACCTGGAACCGGATCGGCAGGGTCTGACCTGCCAGCCTGGCGGCCTGGGACATGGGCAGTCGCACCGACACGGTCCACTGCATGTCGGCCACTGGCGGCAGGACGATGTCCGACCGGCTCATCACCTGAGCGCCCGGCAAGCCTTCGACGGTGATCGCGATGCGCTGAAGCTGCTCGGTCTGGTTCATGAGTTGCAGGCGGTAGACGTTCTCAACGGCGCCGTCCTCGACCAGGCGGGCCATCACGCCTCGGTCGCGGATGACGTCCACACGGATGTCGGGGCGATGCGCCACCGACCAGGCCATGGCGAGCAGCAAGCCGCCCATCATGCCAGCATACAGGCGAACGCGGTGGCGCATGAGCAGGCTGCCGACGCCGCCCGGTGTGGTGGCCTTGCCGGTCAACCCATCGCCCTGAAGCTCGCGCTGCCGGGCGTAGCGGACCAGACCACGCGGCTGACCGATCTTGTCCATGACGGCATCGCACGCGTCGATGCACAGCGCGCAGCCGATGCATCCGGCCTGCAGGCCATTGCGGATGTCCACGCCGGTGGGGCAGACCTGGACGCACAGGGTGCAGTCCACACAGGCGCCCGGGCGCGAGGGCTCGTCGCTGCCCTTGCGGGGCACGCCCCGCGGCTCACCCCGCTTCACGTCATAGCCCACGATCAGGGTCTCGCTGTCCATCAGGGCACCCTGGAAGCGGCCGTAGGGACACATGTGCAGGCACACCTTCTCGCGCAGGAAACCTGCGTTGCCATAGCAGGCCACGCCGTAGAACAGGCTCCAGAACGCATCCCAGAAGCCGACGGTGCCGTGCAGGATCTGCGGCCCGACCTCGCGGATGGGCGAGAACCAGCCCACGAAGGTGAAGCCCGTCCACAGGCTGATGGCGATCCACACCGCGTGCTTGCCGCCCCGGCGCAGCAGCTTGTTGGCGGTCCAGCCCGACTGATCGAGCCGGATGCGCTGGTAGCGGTCGCCCTCGGTGTGCCGCTCGACCCACATGAACAGCGAGGTGTACACCGTCTGCGGGCAACTGAAGCCGCACCACACGCGGCCGGCCAGGGTGGTGGCCGCAAACAGCAGCATCGCGCAGAACACCAGCAAGCCGGTGAGGAAGATCAGGTCCTGCGGCAGGAAGATCAGGCTGCCCAGGTAGAAGCGCTTGGCTTCCAGGTCGAAGCGCACCATCTGGCGGCCCTGCCATTCCAGCCAGGGCAGGCCGAAGAAGAAGAGCTGGGTCAGGGCCAGCATCAGCCAGCGCAGGCGGCTGAACCGGCCCTTGACGGACTTGGGCTGCACCTTGCTGGCAGCCTCCACGCCCGGCATCAGGGACACGGGCTGAATGGGAATCACGCGGGGGGTGGACGACATGGTCAGACCTCGTACTTCTTGTGGACAGGCGCAGGCCGGCTCAGCGCCGCCGCCATCATCGCGGGACGCAGGGCCTGATCGAGCAGTTGCAGGTGCAGGGCGAGGCGGTGCGGGTCGTCGGCCAGCAGCTCGTCCTCACGGAAATAGACGTTGTTCAGGCGGACGGTGCCGCTGGCGGTGGCCACGTCCTGGGGACGGGCCACGTCGATCACGTGGCGCAGACCGTCCTCTTCACTGCGCAGGACCACCCAGGCCCAGCGCTGGGGCTGGCCCACCTGCGCATCAAAGCGCACCGGGCACACGACCACATAGCCCTCCCATTGCAGGTTGGGCACGTCGTCGAGCAAGCCGTTCAGGTGCCAGCCGCGCTCCAGCGGCTGTGCCTGGACCAGCGACCGTGCAGAGGCCAGGGTGAGGTCCTGGCGCCAGGACAAGGTGCCGGCCAGGGCCCCAGTCAGCAGATCGGGCAAGAGGTGCTCGCGCAGCGCGATGTTGGGACTGTGGACCAGTGCCTCGATGGCGAGGCGCTGGGCCCACACGATGCGGGCGGAGGCCATGTCCTGACCGGCCAGCTCGCGGATCCGGCTGACCAGTTCGTCAACCGGGGCGCCGTCGCCGCCCTGCGCCAGGGGCACGGCACAGCGCAACAGCCCGCGGCGTGCGACAGAAGTCAGGCGGGATGGCGCGTCCTGCTCAGCGCCGGTGGAGGTGAGATCCGATGTCATGCCGCCATGCTCCCGCACGGCGGCCTGGGATGGTGTGATCAGTTTTCTGCAGAAAACACCGTATCAGATGGCCCGTCAGCTGTGCAGGGCGGGCTCACGGGCCGCCACGGGTGCGCGCAGCGCCTGCTTCTCGATGGCCTCGGCCAAGTACAGCGCATCGCGCGCCACGCCCGAGAACCGGCCCGATCCCCAGGTGTACAGCCACGGCAGTCCCAGGAAGTACAGGCCCGCCTGCCGGGTGACGCCCCGGTGGTGCACCGGCTGGCCCCGGCCGTTGAACACCGGCGCATCCAGCCAGCTGAAGTCCGGCTTGAAGCCGATGCACCAGATGACCGAGGTGATGCCTTCGGCCGCCAGATCCAGCCGCGTGTGGTTGCCATCGGGTTGCCAGACCGGCTCGTAGACCTCGCCCGCGGGTGCATCGATGCCCTGTTCGGCAATGTGCTTGTCGATGGCCGCGTTGATCCCGTTGTAGACCTTGTCGGCCTGGTCCAGCGCCGCCTTCAGGTTGTCCTGGAACGAGACCACACCGTCTTGCAGGCCGTCCAGCAGTCCGTACAGCTTCATGCCCTGCTTCGCGAAGGCGCGCAGGTCGATGTCGCGCCCGCCATCGCGGCCGGTCACATAGTGGTTGGTGTTGTCGCGCACGCCTTCGCGCAGCGGGTGCTGGTCCACCGGCATGTCGTAGTAGCCCATGTCGGCCAGCCAGTCGACCACATCACGGCCGCGGTAGAAGCGCGCACACCGCGGCGCGTCGCCGACCGCCAGGTGCACCTGCTTGCCGGCCAGGTGCAGGTCTTCGGCAATCTGCGCCCCGGACTGGCCGGAGCCCACCACCAGCACGCCCCCTTCAGGCAGGCTCTGCGGGTTGCGGTACTGCTCCGAGTGCAGCTGGGTGATGTGGGCCGGCAGGCGTTCGGCCAGGCGGGGCACCACAGGCTCGTGGTATCCGCCGGACGCCACCACCACCTGATCGGCGGTGAACAGACCGGCCGTGGTCTGCACGGCATAGCCCCCTTCCGGACGGGCCTTGACGTGCTGCACCGTCACGCCGGTCAGCATCGGCGGGTTCACCTTCTTCAGGAAGGCCTCGAGATACGCCACGATCTGGTCCTTCTTCATGAAGCCGTGGGGCTCGGGGCCGTCGTAGTCATGACCCGGCAGCTTGCACTGCCAGTTGGGCGTCACCAGACAGAAGGCGTCCCAGCGCTGGGTGCGCCACGCGTGCATGGGCGTGTGCTTCTCCAGCACGAGGTGGTCGATGCTGCGTTGCTGCAGGTAGTAACTGAGCGACAGCGCCGCCTGGCCGCCTCCGACGATGAGAACGGCGTGATGGGCAGGATCGGATGAAGGGTGGGCGTGCATGGTCGGGTCCTCGCGGAGGGTGGGTGCGTGTGTGGAAAAGAGGAATGGCGGCGCTGTCAGGCAGGGTCGAAATGCAGGACCATGACCTCGGCCTGGGGGGACGGGGTGTGGCGCTCGGCCTGGCTTTCGATCTCGGCCCACTGGTCCATGGCGCGCGAGCAGGCAAAGCCGTACTTTTCTCGCACGCGCTCGGACGCGATCGACAGGGCGGTGTGGGTGCGCTGCAGGAACTCCGGCAGCGGGTAGCGCTGCCCGGCCGTCAGGTGCTCGCGCACAACCAGGGAGGGCGAATAGCAGGTCTGTTCGGTGCCGTCCGGCCAGCGGACGGTGAAGTGCATTTCAGGCATGGCAGGCAAGGTGGTGCTGGTAAAGGTCGATGTGGCGGGTGGCCGAGGCCGCCCAGCTGAAGCGCTGGCACACGTCGCGGGCCTGGTGCGCCAGGGCGCTGTGGTGATCCGGATCGAGGCTCTGCACGAGGCCGCGGGCGATGTCGTCCACATCGAGCGGGTCGACCCAGAAGACCTCGCCTTCGCGGAAGTGCTCTGTGAAGGGCGCACGGCGCGAGACGAGGGCGGGCGTCCCGCACGCCATGGCCTCCAGAGCCACCAGCCCGAAGCCCTCCTTGAGGGACGGCATCACGAGTGCGCGGGCCCGTCGGTACAGTGCAGCGAGAACGGCATCGGAGACCGGCCCCGTGCACACCAGGCGATCGGCATGGGGCTGCCCCGGGGCCAGGCCGGCCTCGTGTCGAAGGGTCTGGAAGGCCTGCACGGCTGCGTCATGCTGAAGAAGGCTCGCGCCACCGGCGATCACCAACTGAGCTTGTGGAACCAACCGGCGCACACGCGCAAAGGCCTGTAGCAACGCGACGGTGTTCTTGCGGGCCTCGACGCCGCCCACGGCCAGCCACACCGGCCCTGCGGGCTGAACGCCCAGCGCACACAAGGCTTCGCGGTCCATGGCGGCCTGCTCGTCCGTCACGACAGGGGTGTAGCGCTGCAGGTTCACGCCGTTGTGCACGCGCCGGGCCTCGCGCGCCCAGTCGCGGCGCAACACACCTTGCCACAGGTCGCTCACGCACAGCAGCAGGCTGGCGGTGGTCACGCCCCTGGCCTGCCATGCCGTGAGTGGCGGCTCGTCGAACGCGTCAAGGTGGTGAACCGTGCGCACGTAGCCCCCCACCCTGCCCTCTTCGGTCAGGTTGGCCAGGGCATTGGCGGTGATGCTGTCCTGCGAGTGAAAGACATCGATGTCCGCCAACGCGCTCCATGTACGCAGGTGATCGGTCATGGCGTCAATGCGATGGCGCACCATGTTCACGAGCCCGGACGGGCCGGCTGAAAGCGGCGCGATCGACAGCCGCGCCCGCGTGGCCCTGAACAGGGTCTGACCTGCTGCGGCGGCTGCCATCACGGTCACGTCGTGGCCCTGGGCCACCAGCGCATCGGCCAGTTCCAGCGTGTGCACCACCCCGCCCCGCGGGTTGAGCGAGTGCATGAGCAAGGCGATCCGGAGTCGGTCGGCCTTCATGGGGCCTCCCGCTCGCACCGCGGCACGATGAAGGGGTGCGCGGCCCAGTCCCACAGCAGCGCGAGGTCGCTGTCCGGGCCGCTTTGCAGTTGCAGGGCACTGCCCCCCTGCACCGTGCCGATCGGCGCACAGGCCATCCCGCGGGCGTGGAAGCGCGCACACACCGCCGCCACATGGTCACCGTCCACGGCCAGCACATAGCCGAAGCTCGGAAAGGCCTGCAGCCACCGCAGCAACGCGGGCAGCCCTTCGGCAGGCCCATGCCCGGGCGGATGCGGCAAGGCAGCAAGGTCCACCGTGGCGCCGACTTGCGAGCACTCGAGCATCATGAGGACCGTGCCCAGCACGCCCGCCATGCTGATGTCCTTCGCGGCGGCGCACAGCCCGTCCTCGGCCAGCTGGGGCAACAAGGCGAGGTCGGCCCGGAGGCAGTCGGTCGGAGTCCGCGTCGACGCATTCCAGAACGGGTAGCCGCCCTCCCATTGCCCGCGCAGGTCCACGGCCATCAGCAACCGCTGACCCGGCCGTGCCGCGAAGCTGCTCAACAGACGCCGGGCCTTGCCCAGCACCGCCACCGCGAGTTGCGGCCGGGGCGCGCGTGCGTTGCTGTGCCCGCCGACGATGGGCACGCCATAGGCGGCCGAGGCGGCGGCCATGCCTTGCACGATGGGCTCTGCCTGCCCGACCCCATCACTCCACAGCGCATCGACCACCGCGATGGGCCGGCCACCCATGGCGGCAATGTCACTGAGGTTGACCATGACGGCGCTGTAGCCGGCAAACCAAGGCATCTCGCTGACGAAGTCCTCGACCAGGCCTTCAATGGCCAGCAGCAGGTGATCGCCGTGCCCATCGGGGATGACGGCACAGTCGTCGCCCAGGCCGATGCCGGCCTGCTGGGCCAGCGTGGTGTCGCCCAAGCCGCCGGGCAGGTGGCGCGAGAGCACCTGCGCCACCCCGGCGATGTCCTGCTTGTGCACGAAGCCACGGCTGGCACGCAGCTGGACGGTCAGGGCCGCGAGGTCGAGCGGGAGCCTCTGGGGCGCGCGTGGGTGAGCGGTGCTCATGCCCCGTTCCCCCCAGCGCGCGCACGGGCCTGCGGCAGCGTGAAGTAGCCCCAGTCCGGTTCATGGCATGGCGGGTAGTGCGCCAAGCTGGCCTCCATCAGGCCATGAGGCCGGCCATGCAACTGCACCGGCCCATGCAGGTGCCAGTTCAGCTTCTCGAACAACGCGACGTTCTGCTGCTGCACGTGCGCCCAGAATGCCGTCGCGCCCCGCGCATGGGCCATGCTGACCGCCAGGCGTATCAGCGTGGCCCCCAGCCGGCCGAGATGCCGGTAGGACGGGTGCACCGCCAGGCGCGAGCCCCACCACACACCGGGCTGGGCCTCGTGGATGCGCACCGTGCCCACCACCTGGTCGCACTCGCCCGCCACGCAGGCGCAGGCCACCAGCAGGGTGGCGTCGGCGTCGATGGCATCGAGGTCGTTGCCGACGAAGAGGCCCTGCTCGACGCAGAACACCGCACGACGCAGCGCCAGGGCCTCGCGTCGCTCCCACGGCTCGCTCACGCACTTGATGCGAAAGGCAGCCGGGGCAAAGTCGATCGGCAACTCACAGACGGTCAGGGCTTGCATGGCGGGCTCCTTCGAAGCGCTTTTTGATCAAGCCGGAACGGCCACAGGGCTGGCGGTTTCGTACACCGACAGCGACGAGCAGGCGCCACATTTGCCGCAGCCTGCCTTGATGTCACTGGCGCGCAGCCCGGCCTGGCTCACCATCTGACCGAGTGGCTCGAGCAGCGAGCGCATGAACGCGGTGGTCGGTGCCGGATGGCTTTCCAGCGGTGTGCCGCTGATGGGCACGAAGGGCACCACGAAGGGGTAGACGCCCAGGTCGAGCAGACGCTGGCTCATGTCCAGAATGGCTTCGCGGCTGTCGCCGAGGCCAGCCAGGATGTAAGTGCTGACCTGGCCCCGCCCGAACACGGCCACTGCCGCCTCGAAAGCGCTGAAGTAGCGCGCGAGCGGCACACTGGCCTTGCCCGGCATCACGCGCTCGCGCACGGCGGGCGTGACGGCTTCCAGGTGCATGCCCAGCGTGTCGACGCCCGCATCTTTCAAGCGCGGGAACCAGAGGTCGCTGTCCGGCGGCTCGCACTGCGCCTGGATGGGCAGATCCGGCACGGCAGCCTTGATGGCGCGCGCGCTGTCCACCAGCACGGCGGCGCCGCGGTCGGGCGTGGCCGGAGTGCCGGTCGTCAGCACCATGTGGCGAATGCCGTCCAGATCGACCGCAGCGCGCGCCACCTCGGCCAGCTGGGCCGGTGTCTTGTGCGCGATCGTGCGGCCCGCCGCCAGCGATTGGCCGATGGAGCAGAACTGGCAGCTCTTGCGTCGGCTCTCGTAGCGGATGCAGGTCTGCAGCACCGTGGTGGCCAGCACATCGCGGCCGTGCAAGGTCGCGATGTGGCTGTAGGGGATGCCGTCGGCGGTCTCGCGTTCGTAGAACCGCGGGGTCGACGGAAACGTGATCTGCGCGATCGGGATGCTGCCGTGCTTGAGCGTGCTGGTGCCGGCTGCATCCGGCGCATCGGCCAGAAAGGGCGAGTCGAAGGCCGGCGCCGTGTGGACGGGCACCATCACGGTGTGCCCGTCGATGGTCACGGCCTTGTGATCGGACGGGCCTGCCCCGCCGCGGCGGCTCGGGGCACCGGCGCCCGGGTCCGCCAGGCGCAGGCCTCGGGATTGCAGCTCGGTGATGAGGTCGCGGGCGCGAGGACTGAGGGTCGAGAGGGTCATGCCAGTCTCCTGGGGACAAGGACGGGGACGAGGGGGTCAGGCGACGCGGGTCAGCGGTGCAGGGGCCAAGGCCGAGGCTTCCGGCGAGGTCGCTGTGCCGAGACCCGTGGCCGTGGAAGGGGGCAGCCCCTCGAGGGCCGCCCCGCCGAGCAGGTGCACGGGCGCGGTCGGCCGGTCATCCAGCTGCAGGCTCAGCAGCTCCGGCCGCGCGTAGTGCCCGACCGAATCCATCATCCGCTTGCGTTTGGTGATGAGGCTCATGTCGAGATCCACCACCAGCATGCCTTCGCCCTCCTTCAGCGGCGGCGCCAGGTGCACGCCTTCGGGCGACACGATGGCCGTGCAGCAGCCCCCGCGCAGCGCACGCTGCAAGCCGGGCTCGGGCGTGATGGACTGGATCTGCTCGTCCGTCAGCCAGCCCGTGCTGTTGATGACGAAGCAGCCCGACTCGAGTGCGTGATGGCGGATCGTCACCTCCATCTGGTCGGCAAAGATCGGCCCCACGAGCGAGCCCGGGAACTGGGCGCAGTGGATCTCTTCGTGCTGCGCCATGAGGGCATAACGGGCCAGGGGGTTGTAGTGCTCCCAGCAGGCCAGTGCCCCGACCCGGCCCACGGCCGTGTCGACCACCTTCAGGCCGCTGCCATCGCCCTGCCCCCACACCATGCGCTCGTGGAAGGTGGGCGTGATCTTGCGGCGCTTGAGCCGCAGGGTGCCGGTCTCGTCGAAGATCAGCTGGGTGTTGTAGATCGTGCCGTGGTCGCGCTCGTTCACACCGAGCACGACGACCATGCCGTGCTGGCGGGCGCGCTGGGCCACGGCTTCGGTGACGGGGCCGGGTACGACCACCGCATGCTCGTACAGCGCCATGTGCTCGGCCCCGGATGCCATGGGCGGCCGGATGAACGAGAAGTAGGGGTAGTACGGCACGAAGGTCTCGGGGAACACGATGATCTGCACGCCCTGTCGGGCGGCGGCATCGATGCGGTCGAGCACCTTGTGCAGCGTGCCTTCGGCCTCGTTCAACACGGGCGAGATCTGCACGGCGGCGGCTTTGATGATGCGTGGCTGGCTCATGGTGGCGTACCCGGGTGAGTCGATCAGAGCGTCCAGGTGTCGAGGATGAAGGCCTTCTCCTTGCGGTGCAGCAGGATGATGTCCAGCACGTCGAGCGGGTTGATGGGCTTGATGCCTTCGATGAGCGAGCCCTCGCCGTGCCCGTACAGGGCCTGCAGCGCGAAGCGGCACGCATAGACCTTGCCGCCCTCGGCGATGAACTTGGCGATCTGGTCGTTGAAGTTCAGGTGGCCGGGAAACGCGGCGTCACCCAGCTTGGGAAAGCCGCGCTTCACGCCCAGGGTGACGCCCGGCCCGTACAGCAGCACCGAGGTGTCGAAGCCCTTGCGCTGCAGACGCGTGGCCTGCAGCAGGTTGACGAAGCCGATGGAGCCTTCGAAGGCCACGGTGTGGAAGGTGACGAGGGCCTTGTCGCCGGGTTCGGCTTTCACGTCCTCGAAGACCTTCTCTTCGTAGTCCACGAGGAAGTCGCCGATCTGATTGGGGGCTTTGGTCACAGCAGGCATGGGATCACTCCAGAAGTAAGGGATGAGAGAGGGTGGGCGCGCGCTGCTGAAGCAGGTGCACCGGATGTGCCAGTCCGTGCCCGCCAGGTCCGATCAATTTGCGATCAATGACCGGTGCACGGGGCATCTGACGCAAGGCGCCACCTTGATCGGCCGAAATGCGATCAAGTGGGATGCCGGATTCGGCTCTGCCGCCAGAACCCTTTTGCCAAAGGGGGATTGCTCCTCGCACCAGATCGGATCAACGCCGCTGGTGGCGCACACGGCATGCACGTTGTTGGCTCGCGCCGCACCCATTGAGTGCACAATGTGACCCGATCAATCGGCACACTTGATGCAATCAATGAGCCATGCCTTCGACGCTCTACAAGCATTGGCTGCAGCGCCTGCGTGACAGCCACAAGCCGGCCTACCTCCTCATCCCGGAGTTGTTGGCAGACGACCTGGCCAGCGGCCGCCTCTCACCGGGCGACCGGCTGCCGCCCATGCGGGCGCTGGCCGACGCGCTGGACCTGAACTACACCACCGTGGCCCGGGGCCTGGCCGAGGCGCAGAAGCGCGGCCAGATCGAGGCGCGCCCCGGCCGAGGCAGCTTCGTGCGCAGCGCGGCACCGGCCGTGCCCTTGCGCGGAGGCACGGCCGCCGAGATGACGATGAACCTGCCGCCCGAGCCGGACGACCCGGACCTGCTGGCCCGCATGGCGGACGGCTGCCGCCAGATGTACCAGGATCCCCGGCGGCTGCTCGCCCATCTGCGCTATCAGGACTTCGGCGGCACGCCGGCCGACCGCGATGCGGGCGCGCGCTGGCTCACCACCATCATGGGCCCGACCCATCCAGACCGGGTTCTGGTGGGGCCCGGCATCCACGGCGTGCTGGCCGGCCTGCTGAGCATGCTGGTGCGACCCGGCGACACCCTGTGTGTGGAGTCGGTCAGCTACCCGGGCATCAAGGCCCTCGCCACGCAACTCGGTGTCAAGCTTTATGCCTTGCCCGTGGACAAGGAAGGCCCCTGCCCCGACCACTTCGAGGACGCGTGCAAGCACGTCGGCCCCAAGGCGCTGTACTGCAATCCCACGATGCTCAATCCCACGGCCATGACGATGAGCCCGCGCCGCCGCGAGGCGCTGGCCGACATCGCCCTGCGCTACAGCATCCCCATCATCGAAGACGACGCGTACGGGGCGCTGTCGAGCAAGCCCCCCGTCACGCTGGCCGAGCTGGCACCCGGGCTGACCTACCACGTGACCGGTTTCGCCAAATGCCTGGGGGCCGGATTGCGGGTGGCCTATGTGCACGCCCCCACCCCGCAGGCCACGCAACGGCTGGCCGGCGCGCTGCGGGCCCTGAGCGTGATGGCCGCACCTCCGACCGTGGCCCTGGCCACGCAATGGGTGAACGACGGCACCGCATCGGCCGTGGTGCAGGCCGTGCGGCGCGAAACCAATGTCCGTCACGCGCTGCTGGAGCGCCACCTGGGGCAGCACGAGATCTGGAGCCAGCCCGACTGCTTCCATGCCTGGCTGCGGCTGCCCGACACCCTGAGCCCGAACGAGGCCGCATCGTTCTGGCGCTCTCGCGGCGTGGCCGCCGTGGCCAGCACCGCGTTTGCCACCAACACGGCACCGCCACGGGCCGTGCGGCTGTGTCTGGGCGGTCCCACCACCCAGTCGCAATGCGAGCAGAGCCTGCGCGTCGTGGCCGATGTGCTGGCGCACCCCGAGCAGGTGCACGCCTCGGTGATGTGATGGCCACGCGGTACGAAGAACTGGCCGAGGCCCTCTCCCTGCGCATCCAGGCAGGTCAGCTGCGGCCCGGAGAGAAGCTGCCCTCGGTGCGCCAGGCCTGCCGCAACACCCACCTGAGTCCGTCGACGGTGTTCCAGGCCTATTACCTGCTCGAATCGCGCGGGCTCATCGAAGCCAGACCGCGCTCGGGCTATTACGTCTGCCACCGCACGCCCGCGGCCGTGCGCCCCCCGTCGGCCGCAGACGTCTCCACGGCCACCACCGAAGTCGCCGTGTCGGAGCTGATCTTCGACGTGCTGCGCTCGACGCGCGATGCGGATGTCGTGCCGCTGGGATCGGCCTTTCCCTCGCCCGCCCTGTTTCCGCTGGACAAGCTGGCCCGCAGCGGTGCCCGCGCCATGCGGCACCTCGCCCCCACGGCCCTGACCGCCGAGCTCACGGCCGGCAACGAACGCCTGCGCAGCGCCCTGAGGGCCCGGTCCACGCGCCACGGCATCACGCTCAACGCCGACGAACCCCTGATCACCAACGGGGCCATGGAGGCCCTCAATCTGTGCCTGCAGGCCGTCACCCGGCCGGGCGATGTCGTCGCGGTCGAAAGCCCCACCTTCTACGCCGCGCTGCAGGCGCTCGAGCGGCTGCACCTGCGCGCCGTCGAGGTGCCGACCGATCCGCAACAGGGCATGGACCCGGACGGCCTGGCCGAGGTCATCGCGCGGCACCGGCCCGCCGCCTGCTGGATCATGCCCAGCTTTCAGAACCCGCTGGGTGCGTTGATGCCGACTTCCCGGCGGCAGGCCATCGTGCAGCGGCTGGCCGCCGAAGGCATTCCCGTCATCGAGGACGATGTCTACGCCGAGCTCTTCCATGGCGCCACACGACCGCATCCCCTCAAGGCCTTCGATCGCGACGGGCTCGTGCTGCACTGCAGCTCGTTTTCGAAGTGTCTGGCGCCGGGCTATCGCATCGGCTGGGCGGCGGCGGGGCGGTATGCCACCACCGTCATGCGGCTGAAGATGATGGGCTCGCTCGGTGCCCCGGTCCCGTCACAGCTCGCGCTGGCCGACTACCTGGAACAAGGGGGGCTGGACAGCCACCTGCGGCGCCTGCGCCGGCAGCTGGCCGAGCAGGTCGGTCGGGTGAGGCGGTGGGTGCTGGCGCACTTCCCGCCGGGCACCTCCGTCTCGGATCCTCAGGGCGGCTACTTTCTCTGGGTCGAGCTGCCCGAGGGCGTCGACACCCTGCGGCTGCATCAACAGGCCCTGGAAAAGGGCATCAGCCTTGCGCCCGGCCCGCTCTTCTCGGCTGACCACCGCTTCCGACATGCCTTGCGGCTCAATGCAGGGCATCCCGGTGACGATCGGGTGCTCCACAGCATCCAGACACTGGGACGCCTGATCACCGCGCAGCATCGTCAGGAAACCGCCCCCAAGCCGCGCGCGCGGCATGGATAGCACGGGGTTGGGAGGCCGACGCCAAGCTGCATGCTGCGTCAGCTGCCCTCCCCTGCTGTCCTGCCATGCACGTCGCTCCGGTCAACATCAAGATCCTGGCCTATACCCTGGAGGTGGAGGGCTACGACACAGCCCCGTTTCTGCGCGCGTGCGGGGTCGACACACTCGATGCCCTCGATGAAGACGGCCAATGGCTGCCCGTCGAACAGTTCGACCAGCGAATGGCAGACGCGCTGGCCATCACACGCGATCCCGCGTTCGGGCTGATTGCGGGCAAGAGCCTGGCCTTGATGCGCTATGGGGCGATCACGCCCGTGGTGCTGGCCACCCCCCCGCTTCGGCAGATGCTGGCAGACATCGCTCACTACGCGAGCCTGTCGGTGCCGCAATCCGAGATCGTGCTGGACGACACTCCTGCGCTCGCTCGGCTGCTGATCCAGCCGGTGGTGCAAGGTGGCGCGAGTGGCTGGTTCCGGCTGGATCTGGTCGCCACGAGCGCCATGCAGATGCTGCGGTTGGCGGGAGCCGGCCACACCGAGGTGCGCGCCGTTCACCTGCCTTACCCCGCGCCCCGGGCGGGGAGCGTGCGCTACAGCAGCACCTTCGGGCCGCACGTGGAGTTCGGGCGCACGCCGTGTCAGATCCAGTTTGATCCCGCGCTGCTGGATCGCCCCCTGCCCTCGCACGACCCGGTGGCCTATGCTGCGGCCCGCTCGCGCGCCGACGCCCTGCTCAGCGCCATGCAGGCCCGCACCGATGTGGCGGAGCTGATCCGGGAAGCCTTGCTCCGCACGCTCCCCGCCGTGCCGACCCTGACCGAGATGGCGCGGGAGCTGGGGCAGGCCGAGCGCACCCTGCGGCGTCACCTTGCGGCCCTGGACACCAACTACGCCGATCTCGTCCAGGAATGCCAGCGCCTGGTCGCGGAGCGACTGCTGGCAGAGGGTCGGGTCCCGCTCAAGCAGATCGCGGCCAGCCTGGGCTTCGCGTCCGTCCACAGCTTTCACCGGGCCTTCCGGCGCTGGTTCGGCCAGACACCGGCGACCTGGCGTGCTCGAGGCGGCGTCTTGGCGCATGGCACGCCTGCACCCCAGGATAGTCTGGCCCGGGCTGGCCACAAAGTGGCCGCTGCGGGCAAAGGCGCGCAGCCCTCGGATCCCTAGCATGCCCCTTTGCATCACGGCAGGCGCTGCTTCAGACGCAGGCCCCATTTCACACCGGAGGAGCCCATGACCCGAACCCGAACCCCGCGCAACCTGGCACTCGTGGCCGCGGCGCTGTGCGCCTACACCGCGGTGCACGCGCAGACCACCACCCTGGGCACCCGCAGCCGCCCGAGCCAGCCCCTGACGGCGCTGACCAGCCATGCAGACGCCACCTGGAAGGCATACACACGGGCCGAGGACCATCCGGGCTCGGTGACGCTGCCATTGCAGTTCATCACCACGCGCAGCGGACAGAAGCTGGCCGTGCTGGTGTCCATGCCGGCCGACGCCATGGGCCGCCCGGTGGCGGGCACGTTTCCGGCCATCCTGACGCAGACCGCCTACCGCATCGACGTCGGTCAGTTGCTGGGCTCGGTGGTCGGCACGGGCAACACCTTGCTGGTCGGGGGGCAGGACCGCTTCATGAACAAGCGAGGGTATGTGTCGGTCGCGGTCGATGT
>JAJUHM010000005.1 GCA_029279925.1 Aquabacterium olei | reverse complement strand
TGTGGTGTTCGACGTGCCGCTGCTGGCCGAATCGGGCCGCCGCTGGAAGGACCGCGTGGACCGGGTGCTGGTGATCGACGCCTCGCCGGAAACCCAGATTGCGCGCGTGATGGTGCGCAATGGCTGGCCACGCGAAGCCGTGGAGAAGGTGCTGGCGAAGCAGGCCGATCGCGCGCTGCGGCTGTCGCTGGCCGACCACGTCATCGTCAACGACGGGCTGACCCTGCCGCAACTGCGGACCGAGGTCGAGAAGCTCTGGCGCTTGTGGAACAATCTCACGGATGGCCCGTGAACCGCAGCAGGTGGCGCATTGATCCTTTACGAATACCCTTTTGGTGAGAGCATCCGCACGATGTTGCGGCTCGAGCACCTGTTCGACCGCCTGGGGGTGCTGATCTGGCGCGAAGACCCGGTGGACCACCACTTCGCCCTGGCGACGCTGTTCGAGATCATGGACGTGGCCTCGCGCGCCGACCTCAAGAGCGACGTGCTGCGCGACCTCGAGCGCTACAAGGCCCAGTTCATGGCCTACCGGGGCAACCCGGCCATCCACGAAGCCATGCTGGACGAGGTGCTGTCGCGCATCGAGCGGGCCCACAGCGGCCTGAACCAGCTGCAGGGCAAGGCAGGCCAGGCGCTGGCCGCCAACGACTGGCTGATGAGCATCCGCAGCCGCATCAGCATCCCGGGTGGCACCTGCGAATTCGACCTGCCTGCCTACTACGCCTGGCAGCACGAGCCGGCGGCCAAGCGCCAGGCCGACCTGCAGCAGTGGGTGGCCACGATCGCGCCGCTTGCCGATGCCCTGAAGGTGATGCTGGGCCTGCTGCGCGATGGCGGCCATCCGCACATGGTGGCGGCCCCCTGCGGGCAGTTCCAGCAGCAGCTGAAGGACAACCGCACCTACCATCTGCTGCGCCTGCGCATCGACCCGGCCCTGGGCCTGGTGCCCGAGATCAGCGCCAACCGCCTGATGGTCTCCATCCGCCTGATGCGACCGGATCAGGACGGCAAGCTGCGCGTGGCCTCGGACACGGACGCCGGCTTCGAACTCACTCTGTGCGCCTGACCCCGCGCTGCGGCCTTCTGCCATGAACGACACCGACCGCCCCGACGCTGGCGCCCCGCGCAAACCGCTGGAAGTGCGCTGCCCCTCCTGTGGCGAGATGCACCTCTACAGCACCGACAACCCCTATCGCCCCTTCTGTAGCAAGGGCTGCAAGGCGATCGACCTGGGCGCCTGGGCCAGCGAGGAATACCGCTTCGAAGCCAAGCCGACCCGCGACGAGTTGCTCGAAGACCTGATGGACGGCGACGAGCCGCGCCACTGACTCACCGGGGCGCCGCGCCCATCGCTTTCAGCGCCCGAGCCACGCGGTCGGACAGCTTTTCCGTGCTGAGCCTTTCACGCAGCCGCTCCACCATCAGCGGCAGGCTGAACGGGCTGGGGCTGCGCAGGTCGACCAGGTCGATGCGCCGTGGCTGCAAGGCGGTCAGCGCCTCACGCAGACGGACCACGTCCAGCTCCTGCGACAGCACCTCTTCCTGTGCCTGACTCAGCAGCCGGTTGCCGGCGTCGTACTGCTGGAACACCTCGTAGAACAGGCTGCTGGAGGCCTGCAGCTGCCGCGTGCTCTTCGGCGCACCGGGGTAGCCGGTGAACACGAGTCCCGCCACCCGGGCAATCTCACGAAAGCGCCGCCGCGCCAGCTCGGCCGCGTTCAGACTGGCCAGGATGTCGTCCAGCAGGTGGTCGGGCGACAGGGCGGCGCGCAAGCTGGCCTCGTCCACCGGCACCGGCTCGGCACTCAGGAGCTCCAGCCCGTAATCGTTCACCGCCAGGCTGAAGGTGTTGGGCCGATGCCGGGCCAGCCGCCAGGCCAGCACGGCGCTCAACCCCTGATGCGCCAGTCGGCCAGCGAACGGGTAAAGCCACAGGTGGTGCCCCTCGCGCGACGTGAAGCGCTCCACCAGCAACCGGTCGCTGCGAGGCAGGTGCGAGATGCGGGCCTGGGCCTCGAGCATGTCGCGCGCGGCCTGCATCTCGGGCTCGTGCCAGGCGCGGTCCTCGGCGGCCTCGTCGAGCAGGGCCATCACGGCCCGCGCCATCTCGCTCGACAGCGGCATGCGCCCGCCCTGCCAGCGCGGCACACTCGGCCGGCGGCCCTCGGCTCGGCGCACGTAGGCCGTCATGTCCTGCACGCGCACGAACTCCAGCGTGCGCCCGGCAAAGACAAAGCAGTCGCCCTTCTTGAGCCGCGCAATGAAGCTTTCCTCGACCGAGCCCAGCTTGGGGCCGTTCAGGTAGCGCACCTGCATGCTCGCATCGGACACGATGGTGCCCACTTGCAGGCGGTGTCGCCGTGCCACCAGCCGGCCGGGCTGGGTGTGCTCGGCCACGCGCCACACACCGTGCTCATCGGGCGCAATGCGGTGGTATTCAGGATAGGCCTGCAGGCTGTCGCCGCCGCGGGCCGCAAAGTCCAGGCACCAGTCGAAGGCCTCGCGCGTCAGGGCGCGGTAGCTGTGGGCACGGCGCACCTCGTCGAACAGGGCATCGGCCTGAAAGCCGCCCCCCAGGGCCACCGTCACCAGGTGCTGCACCAGCACGTCCAGCGGCTGATGCGGCGCCTGGCGCTCTTCCACCTGCCCGGCCTGTGCGGCCCGACGCGCGGCCGCCGCCTCCACCAGCTCCAGTGTGTGGGTGGGTACCAGCGTCACCCGGCTGGTGCGCCCGGGCGCATGGCCGCTGCGCCCCGCGCGTTGCAGCAGGCGGGCCACGCCCTTGGCCGAGCCGACCTGGATCACGCGCTCGACCGGCAGGAAATCCACGCCCAGGTCCAGCGACGAGGTGGCCACCACCGCCTTGAGCTGCCCGGCTTTCAGGCCCGATTCGACCCAGGCGCGCACGTCGGCATCCAGCGAACCATGGTGCAGGGCCACCAAGCCGGCCCAGTCCGGTCGGGCCTCCAGCAGCAGCTGGTACCAGATCTCGGCCTGCGAGCGGGTGTTGGTGAAGACGAGCGCGGTGCCGGCCTGGTCCAGCTCCTGTGCGAGCTGGGCCACCATGGGCGCGCCCAGGCGGCCCGCCCAGGACAGGCGGCTCTCGGCCTCGGGCAGCAGGGTGTCGATGACCAGCGACTTGTCGACGCGACCCTGGATCAGGGCGGGCTCGGGCGCCGTGGGCACGCAGGGCAGAAGTGCCGCCAAGGCCTCGGCCTGGTTGCCAAGGGTGGCGCTCAGGCCCCACACCAGCAGATCGGGGCGCCAGGTCGTCAGCCGCGCGAGCGCCAACTGAACCTGCACACCCCGCTTATTACCCAACAGCTCATGCCACTCATCGACAACCACCGCATCTAGATGGGCAAAGAGGTCTGCCACATCTGCCCGCGTCAGCAGCTGGCTGAGCGATTCGGGTGTCGTCACCAACGCGTGCGGCCACGCCCGCTCTTGCCTAGACCGCTCGCTGGGCAAAGTGTCTCCCGTGCGCACCCCCAAGCGCCAGCCAACCTGCAACTCCGTCATCGGGGTGCGAAGGGCCTCGGCTGTATCGGCAGCCAACGCCCTCATCGGAGTGATCCACAGCGCACGCAAACCAGCCTTCGTGGACTGATGCCCGCTGCATGCGTCGACTTGGTCCTGTGCGCGCAGTAGCACGCCGCCCCATACTGCCAAGGTCTTGCCTGATCCGGTCTGAGCATGAAGCAAACCCGATTGGCCGCTGCGCATAGCGCGCCAGACAGCTTGTTGAAAGGGAAATGGCGCCCTACCCTTGGCAAGGAGCCACCTCTCCATCGCTGTTTGCGGGATTGAAGCTACAACAGTTTTCACGGCCACTGCCATCGTACGTTGCGGCGAGCAGAACGACACCTTATGTCCCTTAGACTCGCTTCACATTTTTCACGTAACTCTCGTCACGATCAGTGGACATGAAGGTCAATCGCTTGTTCCTGGCGTGTGTGGTGGCCCCCACACTGCTGTCTTCCGTCTACTACGGGCTGATTGCCTCCGACGTTTACGTCTCCGAGTCGCGCTTTGTAGTACGTGCGCCCGAACGCCAAGCCACGTCGGCGCTGGGCCTGGTACTCAAAGGTGCGGGCTTCTCACGCTCTGCCGATGACGCCTACGCAGTGCACGACTACATCATGTCGCGCGATGCGCTTCAGGCCCTGAACGACAAGCTGAAGGTTGGCGACAAGTTCGCGTCGCCTGATGTTGACCGCATCAGCCGATTTGCCGGCCTGGATGGCGACAACAGTTTCGAAGCCCTGCACCGCTACTACCAAAAGCGTGTAGACCTGCAGCTCGACAGCACCTCATCCATTGCCACGCTGACAGTGCGAGCCTATTCGGCCGATGACGCGGTGAACATCAATCGCCTGCTTCTTGAGCAGAGCGAAACGCTGGTCAACCGGCTCAATGAGCGCGGGCGGCACGACCTGATTGACGCGGCGCGCCAAGAAGTGGCCGAGGCAGAAGCTCGCGTCAAGAAAGCGGCGGTGGCCCTCTCTGATTTCCGAAACACGAGATCGGTCGTCGACCCCGAAAAGCAAGCCACCGTCCAGTTGCAGCAAGTGGCCAAGCTGCAAGAAGAGCTGATCGCCAGCAAGACGCAATTGATCCAGCTGCAGAGTGTCACGAAAGAGAACCCTCAGATCCCCGTGCTGAAGCGACGCATAGAGTCGTTGCGAGACGCGATTGAGGAGGAAACGAAGAACGTGACCGGGGGCTCCACTTCGCTGGCCAACAAGGCTTCAGCCTATCAACGACTGGCCCTGGAAAATGACTTTGCGGCCAAGCAACTGGCGGCCGCCATGGCGGGGCTCGAGCAGGCCAAAAACGAAGCCGTCCGTAAGCAGCTCTACCTGGAACGCATCTCGCAACCCAGCAAGCCAGATATAGCCGCAGAGCCTAAGCGCTTGAAGTCGGTGCTTGCCACGATGCTGCTTGGCGCCATCGCATGGGGCATTGCATCGCTGCTCATCAGCGGCGTGCGAGAGCACCACGACTGAGCACGGTCGCCATGATGCACTCGGCCAAACTCCTCGGCTCCTTGCGCATTCAGATCCGCGTGATCGGTGCGCTGTTGTTGAGAGAAGTTCTCACTCGGTATGGCAGGCACAACATCGGGTTTTTGTGGCTCGTCGTCGAGCCCATGCTCTTTACCGTCGGAGTTGCAGCGCTGTGGACGGCCACCAGGTCGACCCATGGCTCCAACCTCCCGATCGTGGCCTTCGCCGTCACAGGCTACTCGACCGTGCTGCTATGGCGAAACACCGCCAATCGCTGCACCTCGGCCATTGCACCTAACGCGGGGCTGCTGTTTCACCGGAACGTACGGGTGCTGGATCTCTTTCTTGCGCGGGCCATCTTGGAGATCGCAGGCGCAACAGGCTCCACCATCTGCCTCATGACCGTCTTCTGGCTTCTGGACTTCATGCAGCCACCCCACGATCTCCTGCTGATGATTTACAGCTGGGGGCTGCTGTGCCTCTTTTCGATCGGTCTCGCCATGACAGTGGGCTCGTTGACGGAGTACTCGGAAACTTACGACCGTCTCTGGCACACCTTCACCTACCTCGCCTTCCCCCTTTCCGGCGCAGTTTTCATGGTTGACTGGCTACCAAGTAGCGTGCAAGGTGCTTTCCTTCTGGTGCCCATGGTCAACGCCGTCGAGCTATTTCGTGAGGGTTATTTCGGTGACACGATCAGGGCGCACGGCAGCGCGGCCTACCTCGCCAGCAGCGCCGCAGTCATGCTCCTCATTGGCCTGCTGGGCGTGAGTTGGACCGCTTCTCGGGTGGAGCCGGAATGATCGAGATCAGCAATGTATCGAAAAGCTACGCCACACGCCGCGGGCCGCGCTCGGTGCTGTCGAATATATCGTTCACCCTACAGAAAGGAGAACGCCTCGGCATATTGGGTAGGAACGGGGCCGGCAAATCGACCTTGATCCGCCTGATCAGTGGCGTTGAAAGGCCCACCTCTGGATCTATCAAGAGCGGCATCTCCATATCGTGGCCGCTTGCCTTCACGGGGGCCTTCCAGAGCAGCCTGACGGGGCTGGACAACATCAAGTTCATCTGCCGGATATACAACCGTAAACCCGAAGATGTGGTCGAATTTGTGGAAGACTTCTCCGAGCTCGGCATATACTTGCGGGAACCTTTGAAGAAATATTCCGCGGGCATGCGAGCCAGACTGGCATTCGGATTGTCCATGGCCATTGACTTCGACTGCTTTCTGATCGATGAAGTCGTGGCCGTTGGGGATGCCAGGTTTCAAGAAAAGTGCCGGCATGAACTTTTTCACGTGCGAAGCGATCGGGCCATGATTCTTGTCTCTCATGAACCGTCCTTCATCCGTCAATATTGCCAGAGAGCAGCCGTACTTGAGGCTGGCGTCTTGACAGAATACCCCAATATCGACGATGCATACGCAGCGTACGGCTCAGCCGTTTGCCCTTGAAAGGGATATCTGATGACTGAGGGCAAATGTCGCGTTTGCGGTACCGGCTCGCTGAATGCGGCATCGCATCTCGCTGACTCGCAAGGGGACGACGTCGCACTGCTTCATTGCGAGCATTGCGACGCAATACAGCCTCTTTACTCTGATCTGCATGTTGATGCCGAAGACACCAACAGCGAGACCAAGTGGCAGAGTCAATATCATGAATCCCTATGGACATTAAATGCCACTGAGTCTGTCGAGGACGTCGTCACCGACCTGAGAAGCATGGTGTCTGCGTTGGCCGACACGTTGGGCCCCCCGTCCGCAGACCGAAGGATTCTGGAGCTCGGCGCCGGCAGGGGAGCCCTTGTCCGCGCGCTCCTGGATCTTGGTTACCACGCTAAAGGGTGTGAACCGTCAGCAGGGCTCGTGACGCAGGCACGAACAACGCTGCGTCTGACAGAGAACGAACTGGCTCAACAGGATGCCATGTCTTTCCTCGAGAGCGAAAAATCGCTCGGCACGCCAGTACATTGTATTTTCATTTGGCACGTACTCGAACACCTCGAAGACCCTGTTCAGACATTGAAGTGTGCTTACGACCGCCTTACGCCAGGCGGTTGCATTTTGGCGCAAGTGCCTCTACTCACGCCAGAGTATATCTTCCCCGCCCATCTCTTTTTCCTCTCGAGCGGCACCTTTCGCTGGGTAGCCAGCCAGCTGCCAGGCGCCCGTTGCGACATATGGCGAGACGATACCAATCTCTATTTAACTGCGAAGATAACAAAAGGCGAGCACCTCGGAGAAAAGCCGGCTGCGGGCAATGGTGCCGTCTTCACTGACGTCATTGCCGCCAGCCACGCCAACAGACGTGCCGCGGCCCTCGCAGCCGCAAAGCTGCAGTCAGAAAACGACGAGCTGCGCATAGGCGCCAAGACACCCTTCTTTCACACGATCACCTCGGCCCCGCCCAAACAACCTTCTGAAACAGAGCGCCGGATCGCAGATTTGGAGGAAATCAACAAAATGCTTGAAGAAAAAATCAGTACATTGCTGCAATCGCTGGCCGACGCCACGGCTTCTGCGAATCAACGTGCCACCAATATCAGCGAGCTTGCACTGAAGGTCGACAAGCTTGAGGCAGAAAACCGGTACATTCAGGCGCTTCACGAGACAAAGGAGCATCAACTGGCGGAGGCAAATGCTTTACTGGCGAGTCTCAAGGCGACCAATGCGAAAATGGCCCTCGCACTTGAGGGGCAGAAAAACGAGGCTGCCTTGCTCAGTGATCAACTCGCCCGCACGCTGGAGCAGAAAGCGACCAGTGAAGCCGTAGCAGACAGCGCCATACGTCAGCGGGAGTCGATGGCTACCAAGTTGGCCGCTCTGGAGCAGAGCCATGCCGCTGCCGTAGGCAAACTCCACCGCGAGTACGAAATGCGTGCGGCGCTGACAAAAACAGTCAATGAGCTCGACATCGTTCGCCACGAGAGTCAGGCCGAGATCATTGGTTTGCAAGCGCAACTCGACGAGAGCAAAAAGGTTCTCACAGAGTATCTGGCCAACCAAGAGGCGCACGATAACCAAGCCGCGTACAAGCTTGTCAGCAAGCTGAACTTCGTTCGACCCGTGCCCAAGCCGACTGCCGCCACGCCCCAGCCCGCGCTGTACACCCCATCAGAGTTTGAGCCGCGGTCGATGAAGTTCCGGGATCGGAACCACAACCGGTATTGGTGGCATCGCGTCGAGCGAACCGGGTACGTGCCATTGCTCTACGCCCACCTCAGTCCCGTCGAGTGGGCGCTGATGGAGGCATGGTTCACCGACACAGAAAAGCAGTTCCAAAGCACGGGTGAGGCCAACATTCCCCCACTGTCGCTGCTCTTGGGGCTCATTTCTGGCAATGGCATATCAAAGGTCGTTCAGTGTGGTCACTACGTTGGCTATTCGTCCCTCATTCTGGGCTTCCTGCTGCGACACCAGAATGCGAAAAAATGCCTTTTCTCAATCGACATTGATCCAATGGTGACTGAGTACACACAAGACTGGATCAACAGAGCCGAGTTGAACGAGCAAGTGCAACTGCACATCGGTGACTCGGCCAATGAAGAGTCTGCACGTGCAGCTTTAGACTACCTCGGTGGGGCCCCGCAGATTGTGTTCATTGACTCAAGTCACCAATATGCGCACACACTGAAGGAGCTGGATCTTTGGTATGGCCTCGTGGCAGAAGGAGGATTCATTCTCCTGCACGACACGTCAGCATTTGCGGCCACCTTTGACTCCAGTGGCGGAGGAGGTGTGCTCAAGGCAAGTACCGAGTGGTGCGAAGCCAACGGCGTACACCCACTGGCCATCAACTCCTTCGTTGAGGGCGGCTCCCCGGGCGACGTGCCGTACCTTGACGGCTGCGGTATTACCATCATTCAGAAGACTCCGAGAAAATGAGCACAGTGGCATGGCTGGTTCCCTCTCTCATCGAGGGATCGGGGGGACACCGAACAATATTGCAAAATGCCGAGTTTCTGGCATTGCACGGCAACGGGACGACCCTCTACCTGGAAAATAACAATTGCCTTCTCTCCGGCGAGTCGGGCGCCGACGCCATATTTCGGCTCTTCGGCTACCGATTTCATGATGTCCGAGTAGGCTGGGATAACATCAGCCCGGTGGACTCGGTCTTTGCGACCATATGGTATAGCGCCCGGGTGGTGCGCGACCTGCCTTTCTCTTGCAAGAAGCTCTACTTCGTGCAAGACTGGGAGGCGTGTTTTAACCCGATGGGTGATACCTACCTTTTTGCAGAAAACTCATATCGCTATGGTTTGACACCCATCACAATTGGACGCTGGCTTCCTCACGAGTTGAAACAAAGGTTCAACGTAGACGCACTTTATTTCGACTTTTGCGCAGACCGGAGCATCTATGCAAGGCTGCCCAACGTGAAACGTGAGCGGGCCATCGCCTTTATCTATCAACCGGAGAAGCCACGTCGCGGCGCTCAGATGGGTATTGAGGCTTTGGGCATCGTCAAGTACCACTTGCCCGATGTGAGGATCTATCTTTACGGATCGCGGGAAAGAGGCAACGTCTGGTTTGACCACGAGCATCTGGGGCTTCTGTCGCTTGAGGAGTGCAACGCACTCTACAACCGAGTATCAGTCGGATTGTGCATTTCTTCCTCGAACCCTTCTCGGATCCCGTTCGAGATGATGGCCGCTGGCCTGCCGGTCGTCGAACTGCATCGGTCTAACACATTGTTCGACCTTCCTGAAGACGCAAGCCTCCTGTGTGACCAGACCCCGGAATCCATCGCGGAAGGATTGGTCTACCTGCTGAACACCCCTGAACGAACGCAGCAGATGGAAGCCGCAGCGGTGAAGTTCATGCAGCAGAGAGACCTGAGCGACGGGTACAGGCAATTCTTGGATGCCTATGGTCGCGCAACCCACGGCGAAGCCGACCGGGCAGCAAAGGCAGCTATTGCGCCGATGTACTCCAAACCGCCTGTGGTCGCAACGCCCTTCATCAGCTCCATCCCCGCTGAGATCCGAGAGCGACTGATCGCGAGCAAGCCACGCCTTGATCCGATCACGAGATTCAAGAAGTGGACGAAGAGAAGTCTCATCAAGGCACTGCAATAACGGTGAATACAGTGCAACAACGCCTTGTTTCATATGATGTCTGGGATACCGTCATTCGACGAGCTTGCCATCCGGACGTGGTGAAGATTCACATCTCGAACGAACTCCTCCTCGTTTGCGGCGACGCCATCCCCTTCCATCTGCACGACCCGGCTGTGCTACTGCGGTTCAGGCAAATCGCAGAGCGCGACATTGGCGCTAGCGCGCGGTCACAGGGGCTTGACGACGAGTATCGCCTTCACGACGTTCTGTGCAGTTGGATCGATCGCGTATGCAAGTTGCGTCCTGTCGACCGAGCAGCCGTCGCAGACAGACTCCTGGCGGCAGAGCTTGACTTTGAGCGCAAGTCGATTTCTGCCGATGACGACATCGTGCAAACGATTGAGCAAGATGGTGCCACACGCCGCATTTACATTTCCGACTTCTACATCCCGAAAGAACTTCTCGACACACTAATCGAAGCAGCAGGCCTTGCTAAATATTTTGACCATGGCTACGTTTCTTGCGATGCTGGACTCAATAAGCGCTCGGGGCGGCTTTTTGATCATGTCCGAATGGCAGAGGGAGTAACTGACGATCTGGAGTGGCATCACTATGGTGACAACGCACACTCCGACGTTCGTATACCTCAGGAACGCGGCATCACCGCTCATCATTATCTACCCATCAAGCAGCACGAACGCCGACTGGCGACTGAAAAGACGTTTGATGATCGGACCAAGCATCTGAATGCGATCTTCGCCAGCGCAACGCAGGAACACCCGGATTCCGCCCGTTTGGCGCTGCCCCTGATCCTTGGATACATCTTGTTCGTGCAAGAGGAGTGCCGCAGGCTAGGCATTGAGAACCTGTATTTCTTCACAAGAGAGGGTGAGTTCTTCATTCAAGCTTATGAGGCGGTCAGGCAAGCATCGCCGATCAGAGACACCCTACCGAGAGGGCAACTGCTTGAAGTCAGTCGGCTCGCCACATTCTCTCCATCCTTGAGCGAGTTTTCTCCATCCGAGATGATGCGCATATGGAACCTGTACTCCTCACAGTCCATGGGCGCGCTATTCAAGAGCCTCGATTTCGAACTGGATCCCTACGCAACGGCCATGTCGCGGCACGGACTGGATCCCCAGGCAGTTATTCGCTATCCTTGGGAGCACCCAGGGGTGCAAGCATTTTTTTCGGATGCGTCGGTCCAAGAAATCGCAAAAGCACAGATTCAGCGCAAGAGAGCTGAGGCACTCGCGTATTTCAGCAAGAAGCTCCCCGCGGATGCCACCAAGTCGGTGATGGTCGTCGACATTGGCTGGCGAGGCACGATACAAGACAATCTGGCCCATTTGTTTTCAAGAACGCCAATTCACGGCGTTTATTTAGGCCTTAGCAAATTACTGAACCAACAACCTAAAAATGCAACGAAGGCTGCATATGGCCCAGACCTTAATCGTAGCCCCGCACACGCCGAATTGCTGCGCTTCGTGGCACCGATCGAGATGATGTGCAACTCGCCGAACGGAAGCGTGGTGCGCTACCTTGAGGGCGCAGCACAGCGTGAAATCGACCAGGCAGAGAACGCTGTCTACGAAAATTTTACGCAAGGATTCCAGCGGGCGCTGATTCATTCCATTCAGCGAGCGGCCCCAGAGGTTTTCCGGCACGCTTACGATTCGCGGCAAGTCAAGGACTTGGCGCTGGTCAATTGGGGCAAGCTGATCACCTCCCCGCCTGCTGACATATTGAACGCCTATTTCAATCTGTCACACAATGAGACATTTGGCGTAGGCCATTACATCAGCAAGATTGACAAGGTGCCCAGTTCGTGGCTCTTCATCATGCTGCTTTCGAAAGCAGGTCGGCGCCGGGCACGGCAAAGGCTCAGTGCTTTGGGCTGGATTGACGGGTACCTGTTGTGGCGAAATGATGCCTGGCTGACGAAACTGGTTCGCCTGCTATACCCCTCGCAACGATGATAGCGCCAATCTACTTCAACCATATCCCGAAGACTGCGGGCACTTCGCTGCGACACAGCCTGTCTCGGCTGTTTGCACCCGAGAAGTGCCGGCCCGAATGGTTTCTGGAGGACTACCTCAAGGTTCCCTCAGCCCAACTTGAGGCAGTTGGCTTCCTGGCGGGACACTTTGGCGCCTACCCGCTCACGTTGCACCCGCGAAAGCTCAAGACATTGACATTCCTGCGCGAGCCCATATCGCGCGCGTACTCTCACTTTCTGCACATTCAGAACGATAAGAGTCATCCCTCCAATCAAGCCGTCGCAGACATGAGCTTCTGTGACTTCATCCACAGCGACCTGTCCGAGTTCGAACTCCTCAACTATCAAGCCAGATTCATCGGGTTCAGTGACATCGGAGACCACTTAGCAGCCTTGTCAAGACGGGAAGACCGTGCGTCTCTTACCACCCTGCTGAACTCGCGCCGACTCCTTGAGCGGGCCAAGGAGAATCTCAGTAGGTGCTTCTTTGTTGGACTCACGGAAAGCTATGCTTCCTCGCTGGACATGTTGTCGCGCCACATGGGGGTTCCTCTCGAGAATGATGCGCGGTTCAACGTCGCTAAAACGGACGTCCCCATGCCAACGCTTTCTCAAGCCGACAAATCGCGGCTTGAGTGGTTGACCAGGTTTGACAGGGATTTATACGAGCTGGCGAAGTTGATTGCTGCACAGCAGGCCGCCGCCTGCCAATCCATGTCTCTGAGTGAGATGCCGCTGTCTGCTCAATACTTCAATGATCATGTAGACCTGGTTTCTGGATGGGTAGGCGGCGGCTGGGGACCGGTAGAGTGCTACGCCGGATCTCAATACGTCTGGTCGTCCACCATGCAACCTTGGATCGGGTTCTTGCTGCAGCGGCCTGTTAAACATCGGTTCTTCTCGCGGGTGGCCACCTATGACGCGCAGGACGTCGACGACATGGCCGTCACGCTCAACGGTGTCCCCGTGGCAACCTCTACTCATCCATGCCCTGGCGCAGAAGGTGGCTCGTTCTCTTACCTTTGGTTTGACATCCCGTACGAACTCGTGCACCCCAATGGGCTGATCGAGGTGCGCTTTCACATCAAGAGGACGGTGAACCCGAAGAGGGACCATGGCCTTGAAGACGATCGAGACCTCGGTCTCTACCTCAATTGGGCACGTGTACAGGCTTGTGTGTGAGCGGCATTCACCTCTTCACCATTGCAACAGCATCGCATGTTGATATCGCGCTTGCCGCCATGATCAGCGCCAAGTCACACTCACCTTGCACGCATGCCGCGATTTACCTTGTGGACCGCGAACCAGAGGTCGGCGAGGCGGCCGGCGTGGAGATCTTGCGGATCAGCGACGAAATTCAACGCATCGTTTCCGAAGGATTCCCCAAAGACTACAGTTGGGCTGAAGTGTGCTTTGCCCTGAAGCCTCTTCTCATCGAAGCGGAGCTGGACAGAGGAGCGACCACTGCTGCTTACATTGACTCGGATGTTTTTTTTGTCTCGGATATCGCTCCGACGCTTGAGACTTGCTCACGACACGCAGTCGGGTTGACGCCACATTACCTTCGCGCGAGGACACCTCAACAACAGCCCAGCGAACTGACGCTGCTTCGAGCGGGTCTGTATAACGGTGGATTTGTGTCAACCTCTGCATGCCCCAATGGAAGAGCTTTTTTGTCGTGGTGGCAGGATAGAACACGTCGGTTGGGATACAACTTGCCGCGTGCCGGCATGTGCGGAGACCAGCGATGGCTGGACCTCGCTCCCGTTTTGTTCGAGGGAACGTGCGTGCTACGCAACGAAGGCCTGAACGTCGCCTACTGGAATATGGACGAACGCCCGGTCACCATGTCGGACGATGGTCGGTTTAGAGTTGGCGTCACCGATATGGTGTTCTTTCACTTCAGTGGATTTCGGCGATCCCATCCTGAAGAGGTCAGTGTTTACGCCGCAACAAGAAAGCCCACGGCAGCCAACCAACATCTCAGGGCACTGTGCCGAACGTACTTGTCCGCCATTGAAGCGGCAGGCGAGCAGTCAGAGCGTGTCAATCAACACGCGGCGCCGAACGCCATTGCCAGGTGGTATCAGGCCAATGCGTGGCGTCGTGGGGTCCGAAGGCTGCGCTCGCCACGCTTCTGATCGGGCATGGGCTTGATGTGGCTCAGGATCACTCTGGCCGCAGATCGTCAGACGCTGACAAGCATAGAGAGTCGACGGACAGCGTCCTCCAAAGACACGGCATTCGTGTCGATGGTGACAGAGGCCGCACTGGGGACCTCATACGGCGCGCTGATCCCTGTGAAGAGGGAGATCTCCCCAGCTCGGGCCTTTTTATAGAGGCCTTTGGGGTCGCGTGTTTCGCACACGGCCAGCGGGGTTGAGATATACACCTCATGGAACACGTGCGGCGACACGATGTCCCTGGCCATGTCCCGCATGGTTGAGAGGGGCGAGATCATTGAAACCAAGACAACATGCCCCGCATCGCTCAACGAGCGAGCCATGAGGGCAGCCCGTCGCACGGCCTCGTTCCGATCAGCTTCGCTGAAGCCGAGGTCGCGGTTTACGCCCGCGCGCAACACATCTCCGTCAAGCACGGTACAAGACCGGCCAGCCTCCAGAAGGGCCTTTTCCATGGCATGGGCCAGCGTCGTCTTGCCGGCGCCGCTTAATCCCGTCAGCCAAAGTACGGCCCCGCTTGCGCATACGCCGGTTTCTTCTCCAGTTAGAGCAAGGTCTCGACGGTCAAGGTTCGATGTTTCGGGTTCGGTCGCCATAGCTGCCGGCATTGATGGCCTCGGTCGATTGCATTTTAGTGACACAGCACAATCTTAAAAGACCATGTCGCGTTTTACTTCGTCGCGTTAACCACCCCCAGAACCGGATACCCGATCCCCGCGATCACGTTCACAAACTTCTGCAGGTCTGCCACGGGCGCGTTGCTGACATACAGCAGATCCTTATTCTGTACCGCAAACCCCTGCGCAACAAACAGGCTATTTGGATCTCGGAGGTTGATCCGGTAGATCACGGGCACCTTGCCGTCAGCGTTGGGTTGGATTGGCTGTGGCCACGACAGCGCGTGGACATCTTCAAGCCTGAAAACGAACACGCCTCGAGCGTCCGAGCGCTGATCCTGTAGCCCGCCGACCCGCGCGAGTGCCTGTGTCAAGCTGATCCCCTGTCCTTCGAAGTTGACCTCGGCGTTTCTGCCCACGGCACCCAGGGCCATGAAACTCAGCGGCTCATGCAGCGCAGTCACCACGTCGCCGGGTTGAAGCACGACGTTCTGCCGAGGGTCGCGGATGATGGTGTCCAGCGGCAGCGCATGCACAGTTTGGCCGCGCGTCAACTGAACGGTCACCTTGTTTACAGGGTGGCGCACACCACCTGCGGTAGCCAAGGCGTCGAGCAAGCGCTCGCCTTTTGGTGTCAGTGGCATGCGGGTGCTCGCCGCCACCTCACCAACAACCGTCACGCTGTTCGCGACGTTGCGCGCGAGGCGAACTTGTACCTGAGGTTGGTTAGCCTTACCCTTCAGGCGCTGGGTGATTTCACCCTCCACCTGCTGCAAGGTCCGACCGGCGACTTTCACGACCCCCGCAAAAGGCACAGCAATCTCACCCTGCGCATTGACAACAGTCTCGGGAATGGTTGCATTGCGCGAGGTGGTCACACTCGCGCCGCTTCTGGTGTCTAGCGCAGTCGAGCCAAACAGCGCAGCTGGTGGGGCCTCCCAAATCACCACCTCAAGACTGTCGCCAACGCCTACCACCAGGGGCTTGGGCGCAGCATCGCCCAGAGCCTGGGAGAAGAGTTGCTGCTGCTGCTGGCCGCGCAGCTGCTTCACCACGGCATCATTGACATCAACTAGCTGTACGGCGCCAGGCTGGTCTTTTGCGCCGATACTTACCAATTGCACGCCCCCTCCCTCCTGCACCTCGCTTTTGCTGGGGCCGGCAGTAGGAATGAAGCTCGGGGTCACACTACACGCAGTCAGCGTCCAGGATGAAAAAAGAAGAAGGGTTCGTAGGCAGTAGGGGTGCATGCTCATCAGATAGAGATCTCTGGCTGGACGTTTCGCGCTTGGTTCGGCGTCAGGCAAAGGGTATTGTGCCCACAGGTATCGACCGCGTGGCACTTGCCTATGTGCAACGCTACCACCTTCTTGCTGGGGCGCTGGTGCATCAGGGCCCCTGGTCCGCCTACCTGGGCGCTAGGGACAGCAGGGCACTGTTCTCCAAGCTGTTGCGGCCTGCTGCTTCCGCCTTTGTCGCGCGCGTGCAAGGCATGCTGCACTGGGCCCACGTGCCTTGGCGGTCGGCACGATCACCCCAGCCATCGGGGCCTGGCATCGTGTTGCACGTCACGCACAGCGATCTGGATGACAGCGCGTATGTATCCAGCTGGCGGCGACATCACCTGAAGCCGGTAGTGATGGTGCATGACCTCATCCCCATTACGCACCCAGAGCTTTGCCGAAAAGGGGAGGCAGCCCGGCATGTGCGGCGCATGCGCCACACCCTGCAGGGCGCCGCAGCCGTCATCTGCAACTCAGCGGATACGCAACGCGAACTATCACGCTTCGCGAAGACCCAGGGGCTCAGGATGCCGCATTCACTGGTCGCGCCGCTCGGGACACGGTCATTGCCTACGTTGACGTCGGACAACGCTGCACAGCACGCTTCGCGGCCTGTCTTTCTGATGCTTGGCACGATCGAGCCCCGCAAAAACCACGAGATGCTGCTGCGCCTATGGCCGCGCTTGGTGGAGGCCACCGGCGGGAACGCACCCCAGCTGGTGATCGTCGGTAGGCGCGGTTGGCGAACTGAAACCGTAGCGAGCCTGCTTGATGGCGACACCCGGCTGCGCGGCCATGTACTGGAGCGCGGCGGTTGCACTGATGCTGAGCTGGCGTATTGGATGAGTCAAGCAAGGGCGCTGTTGCTGCCGTCATGGACCGAGGGATTCGGCATGCCGCTGACTGAAGCACTACAACAGGGTCTGCCCGTCATCGCCAGCGACCTCCCGGTGTTTCGCGAAGTCGCCGGCGAGGTCCCAGACTGGGCGCCGCCAGCTGACGAAGCCACCTGGACGAGACTAATCATGGCCTACGCTAGGCCGGACAGTGCCGAGCGCGCTGCGCAGCTTCACCGACTACAGGCCTTCACGCCCCCCACCTGGGAAGCGCACTTCGATGCAATCGATCACCTTATCGAGGAGGTCCGCCGTCGTGGCTCGACATGACCGGACAGCCAACTCACCCGGCTTGATCCGCTCGCTGCGTCCCGACGGCGAAGGTTTGGTGTCATGGCGTATCTGCGACTGGCATCGGTTCTCACTGGCTGACGTCGCTCCACTGGGGCGCGATCCGGCCTTGCTGTCAGATCTGAACTTGTGGCGATCACTGCAGTCCAGCGCCTGCCCGCTGCTCGAGCAGCAAAGCGTTCCTACGCCGCCGGCAGAGCGATTCATACTGCTGCTGGACCAGGAAGCCGGCCCAGCCCGTGACATGCTGTCGATGCTCGAAACTGTATTGAGCCAGCATCCGGGGCTGCCAGTTTGGGTGCTCCCTGACGAAGGCGCCCGTCGGGCTGGCTTGCTCGCGCGCACGTTGGCGCGGCGCCCCCACCCCAATGTGCATGTTCTCTTACCGGGCACGGCCGCATGGCCGTGGCTGCAGGCGGCAGCAAGCGTGTGCACTCATTCGGCTGAGCGCGGATTCACGGCACTCATGGCCGGCGCCGTGCTCACAACTTGGGGGCAACCTTGGTATGCAGGCTGGGGGCTGACAGAGGACGCGCTGCCAGCGCCACCCGAGCGCGGCCATGTAACGCTGCCCGCCTTGTTTGAGGCCGTGGCTTGGCGCGGCAGCATGTATGCTGACCTGGCGCACCGAGGTCAGGGATGCCTGCGCGACACCCTCGAGTTTCTGGCGGTACAGAGGTCAGTAAGAGACCGATTCAGAGACCTGGGCACCATCGAGGCATACGGTATGGCAGCCTGGAAAAAGGCCTATCTTCGCCCTTATCTGAGTGCTGGTGGCCACCCGATGCGGTGGCGAACTCGACTCGACGCCTGCACTCCAGCGAAGAAGGTGACAACTGCCCTGTGGGGCGCCACACCTCGGCCCTCGGCTTGTGGAGGCGCGGTGGTTCGCGTAGAGGACGGGTTTCTGCGTTCCGCCGGCCTGGGATCGGATCTCGTCCCGCCCAGCAGCCTGGTAATCGACCGCGAAGGCATTTACTTTGACGCGGTCCACGGATCAGAATTGCTGACGCGCCTTAGCCGCACACAGGTGGAGCCGGAAGCACGCGCCAGGGCGGCAGCATTGAGGCGCATGCTGGTCGAATTACGGGTGACGAAGTACAACTTCGCTCCAAGGCCAGTTCAGTGGAAAGCGCCACCTCATCGGAAGGTCGTGCTCGCCATTGGCCAAGTGGCGGATGACGCTGCCATGATTCTGGGGGCGGGACGTTCGGACGATGCCGTCACCACGGCCGAGCAGATGCTGGCCCGCGTGCGCGCCGAGCAACCAGCAGCCTGGCTCGTTTTCAAGCCGCATCCCGACGTGCTTTCTGGCAACAGACGAGGCCTGATTGCAGCGCATGAGTTATGCGATGAAGTAGACACAGAGGCAGACCTGCTCTCGCTGTTCGATGCAGTCGACGAAGTACACGTGGTCTCGTCACTAGCGGGTTTCGACGCGCTCATCCGGGGCAAGCCGGTTGTCACTCACGGCCTGCCCTTTTACGCCGGTTGGGGGCTGACCACAGACCGGTGTGAGCATCTCCTCGACAGGCCAAAAAAGTTGCAACTTGATGACCTGATCGCCGTAACATTGTTGGATTACCCGATTTATTGGGACTGGCATTGGCTGGTGTTCAGCACGCCAGAAGCCGTTGCCAGGCATCTGGCCGACTGTCGACAGAACTCGCACTTACCCGGGCCCGGACAGCTGATCACGCGCACACTGAATAAATCAAGAAGATGGTTGAGGAACATGCTCAGCGGCTGGGTGTAGAGCCGCCTAGGGATACGCACTGGCCAAATAGGGCTTTGCTGCAACTCGCTGCTTGCCGTCGCGTCTTGATGCTGCAAGGCCCAGTAGGGCCTTTTTTTCGCGATCTCGCCTCGAGCTTGCTCAAAAGTGGCGTCGAGGTCGACAAGATCAATTTCACTGGCGGTGACGTACGGTTCTTTCCAAGTGGGCACTGGTTCCGCGGTGCCCTGGATCAATTCGCCGACCACCTCGTGGAGCACGTGAAGGCCGCAAGGCCGGATGCCTGCCTTGTGTTTGGCCAGGACCGCCCTGTACATCGAGAGGCCCGCCGAGTGCTTGAAGAGCTCGGCGTTCCCGTTATGGTGTTTGAGGAAGGCTATGTCAGGCCAAACTTCATCACTTTTGAGGTCGGCGGGGTGAACTCACGCTCCTCATTCCGTTGGCCACAGCCTACTGATATAGCCGGCGATGGAGGCATGGGGCTTACGCCGCAGGCGCCCCACTTCCGCTTGCCGTTTCGCTCAGTGGCAAGTCTGGCCGCTCAATACCACCTGCTCACCAAGCTCGGCGCTCCGCTTTACCCGGAGTACCAACATCATCGGCCTACCGGAGTGCTAATGGAAGCGCTGGCTTGGTTGCGATCAGGCATCATCAAGACATGGGCCCCCCGCCATGCCGAAAAGGTAGTGCAGCGCCTCCTCAGTTCCGGAACGCCTCGCTACTTTCTCGTACCGCTACAGGTCCACAACGACTCGCAGCTCCAGCATCACAGTGGCTACACAACGATCGTTTCGTTCATTGAAGACGTGTTGACATCGTTCGCGCGGCACGCACCGTCCGACGCACACCTGGTGATCAAGCATCACCCAATGAATCGGGGCCATAGAGATTACAGAGGCCTGATTCGCTCGCAAGTGCGCTTGCTTGGAAAAGACTCGCTGAAGCGTCGGGTGCATTACCTGCGCGACGGGCACTTGCCCACACTGCTCGAGCATGCGTCGGGTACGGTGCTGATCAATAGCACTGTGGGCCTCTCGTCAATGTTTCACGGCACACCCGTAAAGGTCATGGGCCAAGCGCTGTACGACCATCCTGGCTTGACTTTCGGAGGTGAGCTTGACGACTTCTGGAGCAACCCAGGCGAGGTGGACCGAGTGCAGTTCGGCTGCTTCCTGAACGCGCTCATCGCCCAGACACAGCTGCCGGGCAGCTTCTACTGGCCACGAACCCGTTACGCCGGCCTGCTGGACACAGTTGAGGCCGCTTTGGGGGCTCAAGCGCGGGCGGGCAAAGGCCATATGCTCGTGGCATCGCCCCCCACCGCTGCGGCGGCCGAGCCCTCCGCCGCGAACCAGAACACGTCCCCGGCCGGCGTCGCGCCCGAGTTCGCGAACAACCCGATGAGCCACCAGACGGCCTGACGCCGGCGCCCCCCTGCTGACGCACCGGCATCCCACGCGCGCCACCTCGGTGCGTCAAAATCCACCGGTTTACACTGAAGCAGTTCCCATGAAAACCTACCAATGCATCGTGTGCGGCTTTGTCTACGACGAGGCCCAGGGCATCCCCAGTGAAGGCATCGCGCCCGGCACCAAGTGGGAAGACGTGCCTGACACGTGGCTGTGCCCGGACTGCGGCGTCGGCAAGTCCGACTTCGAAATGGTCGAGATCTGACCGGAGCCGCACCCATGTCTTCTGATGCGGTCGTCATCCTCGGCGCCGGCCTGGCTGGCTGGAATCTGGCGCGCGAACTGCGCAAGGCCGATCCGGCCGTGCCCATCGTGGTCGTGAGCCGGGACCACGCGGGCTTCTACTCCAAGCCCATGCTGTCGAACGCGCTGGCCGGCAAGAAGACGGCCGCCACGCTGGTGATGAAGCCCGCCGAGAAGATCGCCGAAGAGGTGCAGGCCCGTGTGCTTCCGAACACAACCGTCACGGCCATTGATGGCGAGGCGCGCACGCTGAGCCTGTCGAACGGCGAGACCCTGGCCTACCGCGACCTGGTGCTGGCCCTGGGCGCCGACCCGATCCGCTTGCCCTTGCAAGGGGATGCGGCCGACACCGTGCTGTCGGTCAACGACCTGGACGACTTCGCACGTTTTGCCGAGCGACTGGAACAAGGACCGAACGGGGCGCCGGTGCAACGGGTGGTCATCCTGGGCGCCGGCCTGATCGGCTGCGAGTTCGCCAACGACCTGCTGGCCCGCGGCATCACGCCCACCGTGATCGACCTGGCAGACCGCGCCCTGCCCCGCCTGCTGCCGGCCGAGGCCAGCGCCCTGCTGCAAGGCAAGCTGGAGGCCGCTGGCGCCCGCTTCCGCTTCGGAACCGGTGCACAAGCCGTGCAGCACGGCGCCAACGGCCTGATCGTGACCCTGAACGACGGCAGCACGCTGGAAGCGGATCTGGTGCTGTCGGCCATTGGCCTCAAGCCACGGACCGACCTGGCCACCGGGGCGCACGCCAAGGTCGCCCGCGGGGTGGTGGTCGACCGCCTGCTGGCCACCAGCGTGCCGCACGTGTACGCCCTGGGAGACTGCGCCGAGGTGGAGGGCACGCTGCTGCCTTACGTGATGCCCCTGATGCAGCAGGCCCGCGCGCTGGCCGCCACGCTGGCAGGCAAGCCCACCCCGGTGAACTACCCGGCCATGCCGGTGGCGGTGAAGACACCCGCCTGGCCCACCGTGGTCAGCCCCCCACCCGATGGGGCCGAGGGCCGGTGGCAGGTGAGCACGACGGACGAGGGCCTGGAGGCCCGTTTCACGGACGCGGCCCAGCCCGACCGGCTGCTGGGCTTCGTGCTGCAGGGCAAGGCCGTGAGCCAGCGTCAGGCGCTGGCGGCCCAGGTTCCGCCCCTGCTGGGTTGAGTGCCCCCGCAGCCGGACGGGTTCACTGCTTTTGAACCCGTACCCGGATTGCGTTAACCTTGAGCCCCTTTTTCTTCAGCGCGTCCATCAGGTCGGGCTGAAGCTGGCGGAGCTTGGCCGACACGGACGAGTTGGCCGCCAGCAGGGTCCAGCCGTCGTCATCCAGCGCGCCGGACCGCACGTGGGCCGCCATGGCAGGCGGCAGACAGGACTTCACCACCTCGAGGCATTCCTGGGACATCTTCAGGCGTGACATGAGGTTGCCCAGGGCCCCGGCGCGACGCATGGCGGCCTGCACCGGCGGCACGTCGGGCACCATGGGCCGCTGTACCGCGGGCCGGAAGGTGCCGGGCGGTCGCGCGGCGAAGGGGGGCTTGTCTCGCGTGCTCATGGAAGGGATTGTCAGGCGGTTGTAGCAGGAAGGACGAGTGGCATGCAGATTCTGATCACGACGAGTGCGCTCAAGCGCCCCCGGATTGTGCAGTTCACGCCCTGGTCGCTGGTGCTCACGCTGCTGGCCCTGCTGCTGCCGATGATGGTGCTCAGCCTGGCGCTGTACCACGCGGTGGTCCTCAAGGCCGCGCACGAGCGCTGGCCCGTCATCTCCGAGGCCGTCCGCTATGTCGAACGCCAGGACCGGGCCCAACGCGACCGCTACGTGCGCGAGAACCTCGACGCCATGGCCGAGAAGGTGGGCGACCTGCAGGCGCGCCTGCTGCGACTGGAGGCGGTCGGCGAGCGCGTGGCCGGCATGGCGGGCGTCAAGCCGGAAGAACTCAAGCGCATGGAAGCCCCCGCTCAGGGCGCGCCGGGCGGGCGCGGCGGGCCGCTGGTGCCTCTGCGCGAAACCCGGCCATCGGCCGCGACGATCGAGGATCTGAGCCGCAGCCTGGACGACCTGCAGATCGTCAGCGACCGCCACGCCGATGTCTTCACCCTGATCGAATCCCACCTCTTCGAAAAGCGGCTGGAAGCGCTGATGGTGCCCAGCAGCGCCCCTGTCAATGGCCCGGTCGGCTCGGGCTTCGGCTTCCGCAGTGATCCCTTCACGGGTCGGCCTGCGCTGCACACCGGACTGGACTACCCGGCCGATGTCGGCACGCCCATCATGGCGGCGGCCGGCGGCGTCGTGGTCTCGGCCGGCCCGCATCCGCAGTACGGCCTGCTCATCGAAATCGAGCATGGCAAGGGGCTGCTGACGCGCTACGCGCACACCTCGAAAATGCTGGTCAAGCAGGGCGACATCGTCAAGCGGGGCCAGCAGGTGGCCGAGGTGGGCAACACCGGCCGCTCGACCGGGCCGCATCTGCACTTCGAGGTGCTGGTGGAGGGCGTTCAACAGAATCCCGCGAAGTTCCTGGCCCAGGTCGCCCCCGCCCGCACCGCCGGGATGCCGGTACAGTAAGACCCCATGATCGTGAAAAAGGCGCCCCGATGGGCCTGGCACCTGCTGCTGGGCCTGTGCATGCTGCTGATGCAGCAGGGGGCCTTGCGTCACAGCCTCAGCCACGATCCGCAGGATGAGGCTTTGCCGGCTCACCAGGTCTGCCTCAGCTGCCTGGCCTTCCACGCCGGCGACCAGGTCGTCCACAGCCCACCGCCCGCCCTGGTGCTGCTCGGCGCACTCCATGCACCGCCATCACCGGCGGTGTACCGCGACGCCGCGCCCCTCCCGGTGGTGCGCTACCACGCCAGGGCCCCGCCCCTCCTCGGCTGACACCCCTTGTGCCTTCCGGGTGCCCGCGCGTGCGCACCCGCTATCCGTGTCTGTCCGATTGCGACGACGCGCGCGTGCTGCGCCCGTCGTCGGTGGAGTGTTTGTTCATGTATCCCCTCAACCGTCCTGCTTCCGTTTCTGTGGCGCGTGCGCGCGCCCTGGTCCTTGCCATGGCCTCGGCTGGTCTGCTCAGTCCGGCCCTGGCCAACCCTACACTGGCGGACATGCAGCGCCAGCTTGACGAGCTGCGCACACAGTACGACGCCCGCATCCAGGCGCTTGAAGCCCAGCTGAGAGCTGCGCAGCAGAATGCCCGGGCCGTGCAGAGTACCCCCATCGAGCCCCAGGCAGCTGCCACTGAAACCGCGGCCGAGACACCCTCGGGCCTGACGCAGCCGGGCACGTTCGCGCGCCGGAACCGGCAGCCAAGCGACACGGGCTTCAACCCTCAGGTCTCGCTCATCCTCAGCGGCCTGTACACCAACCTGCAGCGTGATCCGGGCACATGGTCCATCGGCGGCTTCCAGCCGGGCGGCGAGGAAGTGGGCCCGGGCGACCGGGGTTTCAGCCTGGCTGAATCGGAACTGGTGCTGAGTGCCAACATCGATCCCTGGTTCTACGGCAAGGCCACGCTGGCCGTGACCGGCGACAGCGAAATCGAAGTCGAGGAGGCCTTTGTGCAAACGCGGGCGCTGCCGGCGGGCACGTCCGTGAAGGCGGGGCGCTTCTACTCGGGCCTGGGCTACCTGAACGCGCAACACCCGCACACCTGGGACTTCGTGGATGCTCCGTTGGTGTACCAGGCCATGTTCGGCGGCCAGTTCAAGCAGGACGGCGTACAAGGCCGCTGGGTGCTGCCCACAGACCAGTTCGTGCAACTGGGACTGGAACTGGGACGCGGCAACGGCTTCCCGGGCACCGACCGCAACCGCAACGCCGCCGGCGCGCTGACGCTGACGGCCCACACCGGCGGCGATGTGGGCGTGAGCCACAGCTGGCGCGCTGGAGCCAGCTGGCTGCAGACCAGCGCGCAGGGCCGCGAATGGGCAGACACCAACCTGGCGGGCGACGAGGTGCGCAACACCTTCACCGGCAAGAGCCGCATCTGGGCACTGGATGGCGTGTGGAAGTGGGCGCCGAACGGCAACGCCACGCGCACCAACTTCAAGCTGCAGGGCGAGTACTTCCGCCGCACGGAAACGGGCTCGGCCACGTACGACCTGGACAACGTCACCGAGAACGGTTCCCCGGCCGCCGCCTACCGCAGCGCCCAGTCCGGCTGGTACGTCCAGGGCGTCTACCAGTTCATGCCCCGCTGGCGCGTCGGCCTGCGCCACGAGCAGCTCGACAGCGGCAAGGTCAACTACGGCAGCAACGGTGCGTTCCTGAGCAACCCGGATCACCAGCCCAAGCGCACCAGCGCCATGCTGGACTGGTCGCTCAGCGAGTTCAGCCGCTGGCGCCTGCAGTACAACCAGGATCAGGTTCGCCTGGGCGGCCTCAAGGACAACCAGATCTACCTGCAGTACATCATGAGCCTGGGTGCCCATGGTGCCCACTCGTTCTGACGCAGCAGGGAGCACCTCATGATCCCATTGTTCAAGCCAAGCCGCATGCTGGTGGCCATGGCCGCCCTCGTCACAGCAGGCGCGGCTCCCGGGGCCCACGCCCTGCAGGTGTTCGCATGCGAACCCGAATGGGCCGCCCTGACCCGCGAGCTGGCCGGCGACAAGGCCACCGTCTACACCGCCACGACGGCCCTGCAGGACCCGCATCAGATCCAGGCACGCCCCAGCCTGATCGCGGGAGTCCGCAAGGCGGATCTGCTGGTGTGCACGGGCGCCGAACTCGAAGCTGGATGGCTGCCGGTTCTGCTGCAACAGGCTGCCAACCCGGCCGTGCAGGAGGGCAAGCCGGGCTCTTTCATGGCAGCCGATCACGTCCGGAAGCTGGATGTGCCCACTCGGCTGGACCGGGCTGACGGCGACGTGCACGCCTCGGGTAACCCGCACATCCAGACCGACCCGCGCAACATCGCCGCCGTGGCGCAGGCGCTGGGGCAGCGCCTGGCCGACATCGACCCGCCCAACGCAGCGCATTACCGAGCCCGACTGGCGGACTTCAACGGCCGATGGCAGGCCGCCACCCAACGGTGGACCCAGGCCGCGGCCCCATTGCGCGGTATGCCCATCGCGGTTCAGCACAAAGGCTTCCCGTACCTGGAAAACTGGCTGGGACTGCAGCAGGTGGCAGCGCTGGAGCCGAAGCCCGGGGTCGAACCCAGCAGCGCCCACCTGTCCGACGTGCTGAAGCAGTTGCAGGCCCGTCCGGCCAAGGTCATCCTGCGCGCGGCGTACAACGAGGCACGGGGCGCCCAGTGGCTCAGCGAGCGCACACGCATCCCCGTGGTCACGCTGGCCTACACCGTGGGCGGCAACGAGCGCGCCAAGGACCTGTTCGGCCTGTTCGACGACACCGTCGACCAGCTGCTGAAGGCCACCGCTGCCCGATGATCCCCAGCACTGGAGCCGCCTTGATCGACCACTGGCACACCCTTGACTGGCACATCGTCGGCCCCGCGTTGCTGGCCGGATTGCTCGTGCTCGCCACCCACGTGCCGCTCGGCATGGAGGTGCTGCGCAAGGGCATCGTCTTCATCGACCTGGCGATCGCCCAGATCGCGGGGCTGGGCGTCATTGCGGCAGATGCACTGGGTTGGGAGCCGCAGGGCTGGGGCGTGCAGGTGGCCGCGGCCACGGCGGCCCTGCTGGGCGCGGCCCTGATGACCTGGCTGGAGCGGCGCTGGCCCGACGTGCAGGAAGCGCTGATCGGCGCGCTGTTCGTGCTGGCGTCGAGTGCGGGCATCCTGCTGCTGGCAGGCAACCCGCACGGCGGCGAGCACCTGAAGGATCTGCTGGTGGGGCAGATCCTGTGGGTGACGGATGCCCAGCTGCTGTCCATGGCCACCCTCACGGCCGCGCTGCTCGCACTGTGGTTCGGCGCCCGGCAGCGGCTGGGCCAGGCCGGCTTCTACGTGGTGTTCGCGCTGGCCGTGACGGCCTCGGTGCAGCTGGTGGGGGTCTACCTGGTGTTCAGCAGCCTCATCATGCCGGCGTTGGCCGTGCGCCACGCCAGCCGGCGGTGGCAGCTGCCGCTGGCCTGGGGTCTGGGGGCCGCGGCCTACCTCGCGGGGCTGGCGCTTTCGGCCGTGCTTGACCTGCCCTCGGGGGCGGTCGTCGTGGTGGCCATGGCGGGGCTGGGCCTGGCGCTCGCCCGGGTGCTGCCCAGCGCCCGCCACTGAGGCCGAACGGCCCCCGCCCCCCTGGAAACGGGGCGGGGAAAGCCCCGCCGACCGGCCCGTGCGCGCGTCGCAGACGCGTCACCCCCGGGTGCTACACTTTTTCGCTTTGGTTGACTGGGGCGAGGTGCCCCCGTCAGCCGGCGTGCCCAGCCGATCGATTGGATAGATTCCTCCATGTTGCCCAAGCTTCTCACTTCGATTTTTGGTAGCCGTAACGAGCGCCTGCTGAAGGAATACCGTCGCACGGTGGCCAAGATCAATGCGCTGGAGCCCACCTTCGAGCCCCTGAGCGATGAGCAGCTGCGCGCCAAGACCGACGAGTTCAAGCAGCGCATCGCCGCCGGCGAGTCGCTCGACGCCATCCTGCCCGAGGCCATTGCCGTGGTGCGCGAAGGCTCCAAGCGCGTCTTCAAGATGCGCCACTTCGACGTGCAGCTGCTGGGCGGCATGGCGCTGCACAACGGCAAGATCGCCGAAATGCGCACCGGCGAGGGCAAAACCCTGACCGCTACCCTGCCCGTGTACCTGAATGCCTTGACCGGCAAGGGTGTGCACCTGGTGACGGTGAACGACTACCTGGCCCGCCGCGACGCCGAGTGGATGGGCAAGCTCTACAACTTCCTGGGTCTGTCCGTTGGCATCAACCTGCCGCAGATGCCCCGCGAGCAGAAGCAGACGGCCTACAACGCCGACATCACCTACGGCACCAACAACGAATACGGCTTCGACTACCTGCGTGACAACATGGTCTACGAGGTGGCTGACCGCGTGCAGCGCGGACTGAACTTCGCCATCGTCGACGAGGTGGACTCCATCCTGATCGATGAGGCCCGTACTCCGCTGATCATCTCGGGCCAGGCCGAAGACCACACCGAGATGTATGTGCGCATCAACGCCGTGGTGCCCCACCTCAAAAAGCAGATCGGCGAAGAAGACCCGAAAACCGGCGAGGGCGTGATCGAGCCGGGCGATTTCACGGCCGACGAGAAGTCGCGCCAGGTCTTCCTGACCGAGCAGGGCCACGAGAACGCCGAGCGTCTGCTCAGCGAGGCCGGCCTGTTGGCCGAAGGCGCATCGCTGTACGACGCCGCCAACATCTCGCTGATGCACCATCTGTATGCGGCGCTGCGGGCCCACCACCTGTACAACAAGGACCAGCACTACGTCGTGCAGAACGGCGAAGTCGTCATCGTCGACGAGTTCACCGGCCGCCTGATGTCGGGTCGCCGCTGGTCTGACGGTCTGCACCAGGCCGTGGAAGCCAAGGAAGGCGTGCACATCCAGGCCGAGAACCAGACCCTGGCCTCCATCACCTTCCAGAACTACTTCCGCATGTACGGCAAGCTCGCCGGCATGACGGGCACGGCCGACACCGAGGCCTACGAATTCCAGTCCATCTACGGGCTGGAGACCGTCGTGATCCCACCGAACCGCGTGCTGGCCCGCAAGGACCAGCTCGACCTGGTCTACAAGACCGCGCAGGAAAAGTACAACGCCATCATCGCGGACATCCGCGAGTGCCACGGCCGCGGCCAGCCCGTGCTGGTCGGCACCACGTCGATCGAGAACTCCGAACTGATCTCGCAACTGCTGACCCGCGAGAAGCTGCCGCACCAGGTTCTGAACGCCAAGCAGCACGCCCGTGAAGCGGACATCGTGGCCCAGGCCGGCCGCCCGGGCATGATCACCATCGCGACCAACATGGCCGGCCGCGGCACCGACATCGTGCTGGGTGGCAACGTCGAGAAAGACGTGCAGCTGATCGAGGCCGACGAGTCGCTCGACCATGCCGCCAAGGCCGCGAAGATCGACGCGCTGCGCAAGGAACAGGTCGAGCTCAACGCCAAGGTCAAGGAACTGGGTGGCCTGCGCATCATCGCCACCGAACGCCACGAATCGCGCCGCATCGACAACCAGCTGCGTGGCCGTGCCGGCCGCCAGGGTGACCCGGGCTCCTCGCGCTTCTACCTGTCGCTGGACGACCCCCTGATGCGCATCTTTGCCGGCGACCGTGTGCGCGCCATCATGGACCGCCTCAAGATGCCGGAGGGCGAAGCCATCGAGGCCGGCATCGTCACGCGGTCGATCGAAAGCGCCCAGCGCAAGGTCGAAGGCCACAACTTCGACATGCGCAAGCAGCTGCTGGAGTACGACGACGTCTCCAACGACCAGCGCAAGGTGATCTACCAGCAGCGCAACGAGATCCTCGAATCGGTCGACGTGGCCGCATCGATCGCCAACCTGCGCAAGGGCGCCATCACCGATGTGGTGCGCACCTTTGTGCCGGCCAACAGCCTGGAAGAGCAGTGGGACCTGGTCACCCTGGAGAAGGTGCTGGCCGATGAATGGCAGCTGGACGTCGACCTGGTGAAATGGGTCGAGAACGCCAGCTCGGTCGAGGACGGCGACGTCGTGGAGCGGGTGCTGGCGGCGGCCGAGGCGGCCTACCAGGCCAAGATCGAACTGGTCGGCGCCGAGCAGTTCGCGGGCTTCGAACGCATGGTGCTGCTGCAGTCCATCGACAGCCACTGGCGCGAGCACCTGGCCGCGCTCGATTACCTCCGCCAAGGCATCCACCTGCGCGGCTACGCTCAGAAGAACCCGAAGCAGGAATACAAGCGCGAGGCCTTCGAGCTGTTCGGCCAGCTGCTGGACGTGGTCAAGATGGACGTGACCCGCACGCTGATGACCGTGCGCATCCAGAGCCGCGAGGAAGCCGCTCAGGCCGCTCAGGCCATCGAAAACCAGGGCGAGAGCTTCATCAACGTCACCTACACGCACCCGAACGAAGACGGCTCGGTGGCCACCGAGGCCGATCCGGCCACCCAGGTCGACGGGCTCCCCCGCGTGGGACGCAACGACCCCTGCCCGTGCGGCAGCGGCAAGAAGTACAAGAACTGCCACGGCAAGCTTGCCTGATGGCCTGCGCCTGAAAGACCGACACCATGCCCGTCAACCTGACTGCCCCCAACCCCGCTGACCTGCACCCCGTTCCCGGCGTCAAGCTGGGCATCACGATGGCGGGCGTGCGCAAGGCCAACCGCCGCGACCTCACCGTGATCACGCTGGAGCCGGGCAGCGCCGTGGCCGGCGTGTTCACCAAGAACCGCTACTGCGCGGCGCCGGTGCAGCTGTGCCGCGCCCACCTGGCGGCCGGCACCGACATCCGCGCGCTGGTGATCAACACCGGCAACGCCAACGCCGGCACCGGCGAAGACGGCCTGGTGCGCGCGCGCCAGACCTGCATTGCCCTGGCCCGCCAACTCCAGGTGGCGCCCGAGCAGGTGCTGCCCTTCTCCACCGGCGTGATCATGGAAACGCTGCCCGTCGACCGCATCGAGGCCGGCCTGCCCGCCGCACTGGCCGACCTGAAGGCCGACAACTGGGCCGTGGCCGCCGAAGGCATCATGACCACCGACACGCTGCCCAAGGCCTGCTCGAAGCAGGTCCAGATCGGCGGCCAGACGGTGACCATCACCGGCATCAGCAAGGGCGCCGGCATGATCAAGCCGAACATGGCCACCATGCTGGGCTTCATGGCCACCGATGCGAACATCGCGCCGGCCCTGCTGCAGCCGCTCGTGACCGAGGCCGCCAACGCCTCGTTCAACCGCATCACCATCGATGGCGACACCTCGACCAACGACAGCTTCGTGCTGATCGCGACCCGTCAGGCCAAGCACGCCGAGATCACCAGCCTGGATTCGGCCGACGCCCAGGTGCTGCGGACGGCCATCACCGAGGTGGCCCAGAAGCTGGCCCAGGCCATCGTGCGCGACGGCGAAGGCGCAACCAAGTTCATCAGCATCACCATCGAGGGCGGCCGCGACGAGGCCGAGTGTGCACTGGCGGCCTACGCCATCGCCCATTCGCCGCTGGTCAAGACCGCGTTCTTCGCATCCGACCCCAACCTGGGCCGCATCCTGGCCGCGGTGGGCTATGCCGGCATCGACGACCTCGACCAGAACCTGATCGAGATGCACCTGGACGACGTGCACGTGGTGACCAAGGGCGGCCGCAACCCGGCCTACCGCGAGGAAGACGGCCAGCGCGTGATGAAGCAGAGCGAAATCGGCATCCGCGTGAACCTGGGCCGTGGCACGGCGAAGACCACCGTCTGGACCTGCGACCTCTCGCACGACTACGTCAGCATCAACGCCGACTACCGCAGCTGAGCCCGCCGGGCTCTTGAAACGGGGCGGAACAGCCCCATGTTCCATTCAGACCAGCGCGGCCGGGCGATCCGGCCTACAATGGTCTTCTTTTCCTGGGGCCGACCTGGTTTCGACGTGGGTGCGGATTCGGGACAGGGCATGTCGAGGGCCAGGCACCTCGTAAATCCATCTGGAACAAAAGTAACTGCAAACGACGAATCGTTCGCACTCGCCGCTTAATACCGGTGAGCCTCTCGACAGTTGGCCTATGGGCTGTGTCTGAGTCGCAAGACAAAGACTGAGAGGTCATTCACATAGGCTGGGTCTGAGCCGGGTCACTCGGTTCAGGTCGAGATTCAGTGACTGGCTGACCTGGTAGCGTGCCGCTGCGCGATCAGGTTGGCGAGATCCAAATCAGACGGCTACACATGTAGAACTGCTCGATGATGGCTTACGGACGGGGGTTCAATTCCCCCCGGCTCCACCAATACCCAAAATCCCAACCCTCATCGGTTGGGATTTTTTTGCCCGTTCCCCCAGTTTTGGCGCGGTTTCCGGGCCTGGCCTCGCGAGCGCCGCCCCTGCGAAGGCGGCGTTTTCGCCCCCGCCGACGCCTCTCTGTTCTCCGTTTTCTCCGGTCGCCACGCGAGCGTTCTCGAGGCCATTACCTTTGCTAGCACGGGTTTAGAGGCGGTCGGTTGTGGTTGGCAACTCCTGTAGCGGTGGCGACTCAACGTAAAAGTCTGCAGATTGCAGCGTTGATGCTGTCAGCTCTTGGCCAGAGGTCAAAAGGCTTGCCAGTACGAGGGGCTGTTCCTTGAAGGCGACTAAAGCAAGCGGTCATTGGGTCCATCGCGACCACGCCGGCTGGCCCCTACTCCGTACAGTTCCTTGGTGGCATGCAAAACCCCGGACCAGCATGGGCCAACAGGGATGCAACCAGGCGGAGGAACTAAACGCTCTGCACGTGCAAAATGCTTCCTGTCTTGATCGGTAGTTGTATCAGTGAGGAATACGTGATGAAGGATATGTGGTTCGAGTTGTTTTCCGAGGCCAGCAAATGGGCTAAGAGGCAACGATGCGGCGTCATTCAGCGAAGTTCAGACGGTAACGGTTTTACTTGGTTTCTACCGCTAGGCGAGGAGGCTCCATATGGAGCAATCGATGTCGATAGAGTGTCTACGTTCGTTTCTTACGGTTTCGGGGGAATGAGTATCGATTTCAAAGATTTGTTCTCGCAAGAGTTGAGCAAGTATCAAAAGGTTTCGGATGATCAAAATAAAGTCATCGTCGAGTCGGACAAAATTTTGGCCTGGCATGACCTTGAAACGGGGCTCTACTGGGATGCGGCTTTGGTTTTTCAAGACTTTCACGGAACAATGCCAATAGGTGTGCATAAGGCACTAAACGAATTCAAATATGCGGGCTTTTCAGACTGGCGAGAGCCAACAATCTTTGAACTCTCAACACTTCTTACCGCTGTCGAAGCGCAGAATGGCATCTACATCAAGCGACCACTTTTTGGCATTAGGCCGCACGGAAGTTGGGGCGTGGCAGATGAGCAAGCTGACGATTCTTGGTATCTCGATTTTCAACAGAGGAAGCCGGTACAGCAACGGTATCTTGAGTCAGACCGAGGATGGGGATCCTATAAATTCAGTGGGGTTGCATCCCGTTCAGTTAGGGGGCAGGTCACTGTCTCTGAAAAATCCTGGATCAATACATTGGTCAGGTGGGCCGCGAGGAACAACTGCACAGGTTTCCCAACAACTGAAGCCGAAATAGCAGGCCTGCGAGATTTAAATATTGTGCCCGACACCCGCGACGTCGTAGTTGACCTCCCGGATGACTTCCTTCGACTAGAACACGTTAAAGCTATTAAAGTTGGCGGCTGTCTTAGGACAGTTCCGCGATTGGTCTTCAAATTTGAACAGCTCGAAAGTCTAGACTTGGATGCATTCTGGATTAGGGAAATACCTCCAGAAGTGGAAAATCTACGGAACTTGCGATCTCTGAAAATTGGAGCACGGGTACTTCAGCTTCCAGAAAGTATTGTGAAACTTGAAGGACTCCAGTTTCTTGCACTTCCCTGCAACAATAAATTCCAACTCACTGATCAGCAAAGATGTTGGATTCAGAAACTGACCGAGTCCGGTTGCGTAGTAGGGAAGTCATTTCTATAGGGATATGTGGTGCGCTGCCATCGAATCTTTAGCACGATTTCGCTGAAACTCTCCAATTGATGAGGGCCGGTGGAAGTACTGCTCTGGGACCATTCTGAAGATCGCCCTCTTGAGCGACGTGGATCATGCCCGCGTCCGCATCTTGCCTTCTTCAATCAAGCCCTGCTCCTTCTCGAAACTTTAAGGATCAAATCGATGCATCTGTTTAGATCCAGACATTGAGGGGCAATACGGAAATGGATCGAAAGTGGCCGATCAGCCTCGACTAATTTCACATAGCAGGTTTTTCTGTGCGTACCAGCTATTTGGCCAGGGTCGGCGCATCACCTTTTCCAGCACGGCGTCGGGCGAACCTGCCAGCCGTTTCACGACCTCAGGGGCCAGGAGCGTCAGCCGCATGACCCGGCGCACCTGTGTCACGTCCATGCCTTCGGCCTCGGCGATCTCCGCCACCGACGCGGCCCGCTGCTCATCCAGCAGGCGTTGCCAGTGGTGTGCCAGTCCGAGCGCCCGCATCAACGCGGTGTCCTGCGCGGCCGACCGGGCTTCCCGCTCCCGGGTGGCCTCGGACAGAAATTCCTGCGGCGCGTCCAAGGGCGTGATGACCTGCTTCTTCAGCCCCCGCTTCACTAGCGTCCAGGGCACGAAGGTTTCCAGTTGCACGCCGCCTGCCGGGTTCGGCAGTTGATAGGTGACCGGATCACCCTTGAACCGGCCCCTGTGCTTCTTGCTCATGCGTCCTCCTCAAATCGCTTCACGATCTGCCGCTGCGCGTCCCAATCCACCGGCAGCGGGTTGCGCTGGAACCAGATCAGGTTCATCCGGCGCGGCTGCCGCCCATTCATCAGCATTTCAAGGATGTCGGGTGCGAGCAGGCTCAGGCGCATCAGTTCGTTGGTGACCGAGGGGTGTAAGCCTTCGGCCCGGGCGATCTCCGAGCCACTCTTCATCTCGCCGGTGTCTACGAGGTGCTGCCAGTAGAAACCGCGTGCCACCCCCTCCAGCAGCGTCACATCGTGAACGTGGCGGTCGTCGGCGGCCACCCGCCGCGCGCCCCGACGGCGAAACGTCAGGGGCACGAAGGTTTGCAGTGTGTCGTCCATCAGGCTTCGACCTCCACCAGTTCCGCGCCGATGCCACTTGGGGCGAACTCACCGATCAGGGC
>JAJUHM010000004.1 GCA_029279925.1 Aquabacterium olei | reverse complement strand
GGGCATCAAGGGGAAGGGGGATGGCAGCGTTCAAGGCAGGCTCCTTCAGGTGTTGGGACCGGGTTCAGTCCCGGTGCGGTGCGCGCTGCTTCATGGGAAGGAAGCTTATCGCGGTGTTTCCTGTAATGCAACTAGTGTGCCTGCAAGGAAACACCATTTTGGTGAGCGAGGCGCTGCGTTTCAGGTGTCCACGTACACTGCGTTTCACGGCAATGTTCAAAGGAGCGAGGCTTGGATAGGGACCAGAGCGGCAACCTGCCATCACTGGAAGAAACCGTGGGTGCGGCCATCCGCGAGCAGCGGCAGCGGCACAGCCTCACCCTGGCACAGGTGGCTGAACAGGCGGGCATCAGCCGCGGCATGCTGTCCAAGATCGAGAACGGGCAGACCACAGCCGGCATGGACACCTTGGCCCGCATTGCGCGCGTGCTGGGCGTGTCGATGTCGATGCTGTTCAGCAAGTACGACGCGACCTCCAGCTCGGCGCAGCACATCAAGAAGGGCGCCGGCATGGAAGTGGTGCGTCGGGGCACCAAAAGCGGGCATACCTACCACCTGCTGGCCTACGACCAGGGCCCGGTCAAGCTGTTCGAGCCCTTTCTCATCACCATCGACGATGACACGGAGCGCTACCCGACCTTCGAGCACCCGGGGCACGAGTTCCTCTACATGCTGGAAGGCAAGATCGAATACCGGGTCGGGCAGGAAACCTACCTGCTCGAACCCGGTGATTCGCTGTCTTTCGAAGGGGAAGTGCCGCACGGGCCGGAACGCCTGGCCAAGTGCCCGATCAAGTTCCTGTCGGTGATCGTGTACCCGCGCCAGGCAGACTGAGTGCTGCCTGACCGGGTGAACACACTGTCTCACTCGGTGAGCAGGGTGTGCAGCAACAGGCTGTCCGCCTCTGCCGGCTGGATGGCAAGGCGGGTGGTGCCCCCTTGCCAGTGCAGGCCTTCTGCGGCTTCGATGCGGATGCCGACGGGCAAGGCCTCGCCCGCCAGATCGAAGGTGCCACGCAGGACCCAGATCAGGCTGTGCCCCCGCTCGGGCAGAACCAGCTTGTCACGAACCAGACGGGTGCGGGCCGTGGCGCGTCCCCTTTGGGTCATGACGTTCCAGAACAGGGTGTCATCGGCGGGCGCCGTGTTGCGCAGCGCCAGTTCGCCCGGGTACTGTGCGGTGTCGCCCGGCTCGGACAGCGTCCACTGTTGCTCGGCCGCCAGCAGCGAGACGGGCCCGCCCTGCACCAGCACTGTTGTGCGGTCGATGCCATCGAACACGGAGAAGGGCGCCGCCTCGGTGATTTCGGCCAGGCTCACCCGCCATGGCGGCGGGGTCCCGGCGTCGGCCTGCGCAACCAGCCGGGTCCACCCCTTGCCGTTGCGCCAGCGTTCGCGTGGCAGTGTGGCCAGCGAGAGTCGGGTCAGGCCCTCCGGGAGGGCCATCACGTGCGTGATCACTCAGGACACCGCACCCAGGCCGTACTTGCCCGTCAGCAGCTGACCGGTGCTGAACCGCTCCAGCGCATACGGTGCCAGCGACACATCGGTCGGCAGGCCCAGTGCCTCTTGCGCCAGCACGCGGCCGACCGCCGGAGACAGCTTGAAGCCATGGCCCGAGAAGCCATAGCCCACGATCAGGCCCTGGATGCCGGGCAGACGGCCCAGCACCGGGTTCCAGTCGGGGGTGACGTCGTAGACGCCGGTCCACGACGAGGCCAGGCCGGCGGTCTCGTAGGCCGGGAAACGCTCGGCCACCTGGGCACCGACCTCGACCACGTAGTCCATCGAGATGTCGCCCTGCTCGTTGTCCGGCACGGCCAGCGTCTCGCCGACGATGCCTTCGCTCACCAGCATCTGGTTGCCGCCATAGCTGCGGCAGTACAGCATGCCCGGCGAGCCCAGGTCCTTGAAGACGGGCATCTTGAAGGTGTAGTGCGCATCGGCGCATTCCAGGGCCAGCACGGCGTGGCGCTCGGGCACCACGGGGGTGGGGATGCCGGTCCAGCGCTCGATGTCGGTGGCCCAGATGTTCTGCGTGCTGATGACCGTGTTGCTGCGGAAGGTGCCCTGCGAGGTTTCGACGCCGCAGACGCGGCCGTTGTCCACCAGCAGCTTCTCGACGTTGACGCCCTCCATGATCTTGACGCCCAGGCGGCGTGCGGCGCGGGCAAAGCTCGTGGCCACGAGGTAGGCATCGGCGAAGCCGGCTTCGGGCTCGTAGCCGATCAGCGCGGCGTCATCGAAGTGGGCAATGGGCAGCAGCGAGCGGGCTTCTTCCTTGCCCAGGAACTGGACTTCGATGCCCATGGCGCGCTGACCCTCGAGGGCCAACTGCAGCGGAGACAGCTTGGGGCCGTCCGGCGCGCAGATCAGGTAGCCACACTTGACCAGGCCGGATGCGGCTTCCTCGTCTTCCAGGTAGGCCGAGAAGTCGGTGAAGACCGACCACGAGCGCTTTGCCAGCTCCACGTTCTCGATCACCGAGTAGTGCGTGCGCAGGATGCCCGAGGACTGCGTGCTGGTGCCGGCACCGATCTGCGACCGGTCCAGCACGAGCACCTTCTTCGCGCCGAAACGGGCAAGGTGGTAAGCAACCGAAGAGCCGATCACACCGGCCCCGATCACGATGGCGTCATAGCTTTCCATCGTCAGCCTTTCTGGGTTCAAGAGGTTGGGATGAAGTCAGCGTAGTCGCGCCTGGCATGGCTCTTGTTAGATGAAGAAAATCACCATCAGAGATGCGGAAAAACTGAAGTTGGCCGTGTCTGCCCCGAACCCCTTGAGGATGCCCGACATGGCAATACCCAAAGCGTCACCTGCCCAACGCCGACATGCCGGGGTGCCCGATCTGCGCGCCCTGGAAATCTTTGTCGCGGTCTGCGATGCCAGCTCGATGGTCCTGGCGGCCGAACGTCTGGGCCTGAGCCAGAGCGCCGTGAGCCAGTCCATCAAGTCACTGGAAGAAGACCTGGGCCTGCAGTTGATGGACCGCGAAGTGCGGCCGGCACGGCCCACGCTGGCCGGACGCCTGATGCACGAGGCCTCGGCCCAGCTGCTGGCGCAGGCGCGGCTGGCAATGGACCGGGTGCGGGCTTCCGCGCGACAGGAAATGGAGCAGATCCGTCTGGGCTGCGTCGATTCGTTCGCGGCCACCGTGGGCCCGCAGCTCATCAAGGCGATGGCCGGCAAGGCGCGCCAGATCCGCATGTGGTCGGGCCTGACGCCCGGACTGGCCGACCAGATGCAGGGACGCGAGCTCGACATGGTCATCTGCACCGAATCTGCGGTGGAAGACCCCCGCGTCTCGCAGCGTCTGCTGTTCTCGGAGTCCTGGGTGGCGGTCTATCCCAAGCACCACAGCCTGCCTGTGCTGACCTCCCTGCGCGGGCTGTCTGCGGCGGCTGGCAAGCTGCCCTTGATCCGCTACAGCCAGCGTTCGGTCACGGGCCAGCAGATCGAGCGTTTCCTGCGCCATGTGGGCGTCGATGCGCCGCGTTGCTACGAGTTCGATGCCACCGACCCGCTGCTCAGCCTGGTGGCCTCCGGCCTGGGCTGGGCCCTGAGCACGCCCTTGTGCCTGTGGCAGTCGCGGCAGTACCTGGATGCCGTCAACGTCGTGCCCCTGCCCGCGAGTCGGCTGGGGCAGCGTCATTTCTTTCTGCTGTCGCGCGAAGGCGAGTGGGCCGGGCTGGATGAAGAGGTCGTGCGGGTCACGCGCGACGTCATCCGCCTCGACACCGCGCCGGCCATCCGCAAGGCCATCCCCGCCCTCGCGCCGGCAGCCCTGTCCTGTCCTGAAGAGGATTTCACATGAAGATCGACACGCCCACCTACACCTTCACGTCCGGCACGCTGCCGCTGCTGATCTCGATGCCCCACCTGGGCACGCACATCCCCGCGCCATTGCAGACCGGCATGGCCGATGTGGCCGGCATCCGCCAGGACACCGACTGGCACCTCGACCGCCTGTACGCTTTCGCGCGCGAGATGGGCGCGTCCATCATCCAGGCCAAGGTGTCTCGTTATGTGATCGACCTGAACCGCCCGCCCAACGGCGAAAGCCTGTATCCCGGGCAGACCACGACGTCGCTGTGCCCGATGGACACCTTCCGCGGCGAGCCGCTGTACCTGCCGGGCCATGTGCCGGACGACGCCGAGCAGGCGCGGCGCCTGGAAACGTACTGGCGGCCGTACCACGAACAGATCCGCACCGAGCTGGATCGGCTGAAGGCGTTGCATGGCGCGGTGATGCTGTGGGATGCCCACTCGATTGCCAGCGTGTTGCCGCGCCTGTTCGAAGGCCGTCTGCCGGACCTGAACTTCGGCACGGCCGATGGCCGCAGCTGCGATCCCGCCATCCTGTCGGCGGTCGTCGATGTGGCGCGCACGGGGCCCTACACGCATGTGGTCAACGGGCGCTTCAAGGGCGGCTATATCACGCGTCATTACGGTCAGCCCTCCGACGGCATCCACGCCATCCAGCTGGAGATGAGCCAGCGCCTGTACATGCAGGAAGACGCGCCGTTCTCGTATGAGCCGGACGTGGCCGGCCAGGTTCAGCCGCTGCTCGAGGCCATGCTGCAGGCCGGTCTGGCACAGCTGAGCGTGACACGCGCTGGTGCAGCCTGATCCCCGCAATGGGGCGGTGCACCGGGGTGCGGCGTGTTTCCTGTGGTTAATCAACGTATCTCAATAGGAAACATTGGCACAGGGGTTGCATCATCTTCATCGGAGCAGTCAGGGGGGCTGACTGCATGAATGAAGACTGGAGTTCCCATGAAGCTGATTACCGCCGTGATCAAGCCGTTCAAGCTCGACGACGTGCGCCAGGCGCTGGCTGATGCCGGTGTGCAGGGCATCACCGTATCGGAAGTGAAGGGCTTTGGCCGCCAGAAGGGGCACACCGAACTGTATCGTGGTGCGGAGTACGTGGTCGACTTTCTGCCGAAGGTGAAGGTCGAAGTGGCGGTCAAGGACGAGCAGGTCGACACCCTCGTCGAAGCCATCCGCCAGGCCGCCTACACCGGCAAGATCGGCGACGGCAAGATCTTCATTTCCACCCTGGATGCGGCAGTCCGCATTCGCACCGGCGAAACCGACGAGCACGCGCTCTGAGGTCGCCACAGCAGGAGTCGATGATGTTGAAAGCTCTACTTGCTGCCGCAGCCCTGGGTGCGGCGTGGGCCGTGCCCGCTCATGCTCAGGAAGCCACTGCCGCTGTGACGGCGGCTGCCTCCGCGGCCGAGGCCGTTGCACCGGTCGTTCAGAAGGGCGATGCCGCCTGGATCATCGTGGCCACCGTGCTGGTGATCCTGATGGCCGTGCCCGGGCTGCCGCTGTTCTATGGCGGCATGGTGCGCGCCAAGAACATGCTGTCGGTGATGATGCAGGTGATGATCACCTTCTCGTTGCTGGGCGTGCTGTGGTGCCTGTACGGCTACAGCCTGGCCTTCACCGAGGGCAACGCCTTCTTCGGCGGATTCGATAAGGCCTTCCTGAAGGGGGTGACGGTCGACACGCTGGCCGGCACCTTCAGCAAGGGCGTGTACATCCCCGAGTACCTGTACGTCGCCTTCCAGATGACGTTCGCGGCCATCACGCCGGCCCTCATCATCGGCTCACTGGCTGAGCGTGTGAAGTTCTCGGCCTTGCTGCTGTTCATGGTGCTGTGGTTCACGTTCAGCTACCTTCCGCTGGCCCACATGGTGTGGTTCTGGGCGGGTCCGGACGCCTACACCAGCGCACAAGCGGCGGATGCCGCGGGTGCCACGGCCGGCTTCCTGTTCCAGAAGGGTGCCATCGACTTCGCGGGCGGCACCGTGGTGCACATCAACGCGGCCATGGCGGGTCTGGTCGGAGCCTTCATGATCGGCCGCCGCGTCGGGTTCGGCAAGGAGCCGATGCCGCCGCACAGCCTCACGATGACGATGATCGGTGCCTCGCTGCTGTGGGTGGGCTGGTTCGGCTTCAACGTCGGCTCCAACCTCGAGGTGTCGGGCACGGCGGGCCTGGCCTTCCTCAACACCTTCCTGGCCACCTGTGCTGCCACGGTGTCTTGGACGCTGGTCGAGTGGTTCGCCAAGGGCAAGCCCTCGATGCTGGGTGCGGCCTCGGGTGCCATCGCTGGCCTGGTGGCCATCACGCCGGCCTGCGGCTTCGTCGGCCCGATGGGCGGGATGGTGATCGGTCTGCTGGGCGGCGTGGTGTGCTACTGGGGTGTCAACGGCCTCAAGCGCATGCTGGGTGTCGACGACAGCCTGGACGTGTTCGGCGTGCACGGCGTGGGCGGCATCCTGGGTGCGCTGCTGACCGGGGTGTTCGCTTCGCCGGCCCTGGGTGGCACGGGTGTGTACGACTACGTGACCAACAGTGTGGCCGACTACGATATGGCGGCTCAGATGCTGAGCCAGCTGTGGGGCGTGGGCGTGGCCGTGGTGTGGTCGGGCGTGGTGTCCTACGTGTCCTTCAAGGTGGCCGACCTGACCCTGGGTCTGCGCGTGAGCGAAGACGAAGAGCGCGAAGGGCTGGACCTGAGCGCGCACGGTGAGCGGGCATATCACCTGTGATCGGGTGAGCCACGCTGACGCGTGAAAGCCCGGCCGCATGGCCGGGCTTTCTGCTTGTGTTCGAGCGTGCTGTGTGGTCGCGTCAGCAGAGGCCGGTCTGGCCTTTCTTGCGACGCGTGGCCCCCGCTGTCACACCCAGGCCAGCCAGCGCCATGAGCCAGGCCGAGGGTTCCGGCACCACCGCCACCGACGCCGTGCCGGCGTTGCCGAAGCCGAAGTCGACTGCGACGGGCACATCGCCATAGCCGAAGTCGTATCCCACGCCCGGCTCGCCGATGTTGAACGCACCGAGCGCCGACTGGCCCACCGCGGGTGCCAGACCGGCATAGATGCCCGTCGCCACGCTTCGCGTGACGATGTTCTTTTCGAAGGCGACTTCCAGCGTGCCCGGATTGGTGACGAAGCGGCTCGACTGATCGATGCTGAAGCTGCCGCTGAGCAGATGGTCGGTCGAGACCGACAAGGTGCCATTGCGCCATTCGAGCTGGCCGTCGCCACCCTCGATGGACAGGTCGATCGACAGCAACGTGCCCTCGACCGTGTCGCCGGTGACCGGGTCCACCAGGCTGAAGCTGATGGGGTCCTTGCCTGCCACGCAGGGCGACGTGCAACCCACGGCCCGGACAGACGAGACGGAGTTCCAGCTGATGTGCCCGCTTGAACTGGTCCGCTTGAGTCCGGCCACCAGCTGCGACTGGCTGGATGCGAAAGCCCGGCCGCTGTGCCCCGGCGGCGGATTGGTGGTGGCCGTTCCGTTCACGTTGATCGAGCCATTGAATGGCTGACTGCCGGTGGTGAAGGTGGCGGTCGCCTGGGATTGACCGAAGGCTGAGGAGGGGCCGATGGTCGCGGTGCGGCTTTGCGGCGTGCCGGCCCCGATCAGGGGTTCGATTTGCCCTTTCAGCGTCGGTGCTTGAACTTTCTTGCCGTCGTAGCTGGCCTCCACCTCGCCTACGATGTAGCGCCAGCCGGCCTGCCATTCACCGTCAAACCCCACATTGGGCTTGATGGTCAGGGTGTGGGTGACGTTGTAGTGGGCCTCCTTGGCGGCGAGCGGCGCCAACGGCACCATGGCTGCCACAAAGACGGCCGCAAGCGAGCGACGTCTGAATCCATGAATCATTTGCATGATGAGCTCCCGAGTGAGTCCCGCAAGGCGATGCGGTCGACTGCCGCAAAACTTAGCGAGCCGATCTCCGGCCTTCAATCCCTACTCTGTGAATGGTCAACTTTTTGAACGCCCCATTCGTTTCCACCCATCACGACTTCAACAACTGCTCGAGCCCGGCCACGCCAACCGGCGGTCTGGCGGCCCAGGGAATGAAGAACGCCTTCGTCGCCAGGCCGTCGGCGATGCGGGCCAACTGGCGGCGCTCGCCTTGCAGGCGGGCTTTCAGAACCGGGTCCTGCGTGCGTGCAGCCAGAATCGACTTGTTCACCACCCAGGCGTACGGCTCGATCCGGGCCCGGCGAAGGTCGTCCTGCAGCGCCGCCGCCTGAGAGACCGGCGTGGTTTCAGGCAAGGTCACGAGGATGATGCGCGTGTAGTCGGGGTCCTGCAGCCGCATCAGGGGCGTGACCACGTGCGCGGTGGACTTGCCTTCGAACTCGCGGGTCATCTGGCGGTGGTAGGCCCCTGTGGTGTCCATCAGCAGCAACGAATGCCCGGTCGGTGCGGTGTCGAGCACGACAAATGCACTGCGCGCGGAAGCCACCGTGCGCGAGAAAGCGTGGAACACCGCCACCTCTTCCGTACAGGGCGACTGCAGGTCTTCCAGCAGCAACGCCCTTTCCTGCTCATCGAGGCCCGCTCCTCGCGAAGTCATGATCTTGTCGATGTAGCGCTGCGTTTCCACCTTCGGATCAATGCGGCTCACCTCCAGCCCGGGAAGCTGGCCCTCCAGCGTCGAGGCCAGATGGGCTGCGGGGTCGGTGGTGCTCAGGTGCACGGCGTGACCACGCCGGACCAGGCCCACGGCCAACGCGGCCGCGATGGTGGTCTTGCCGACACCGCCCTTGCCCATCACCATGATCAGCCCCTTGCCCGCAGCCGCCAGTTCGTCGATCAGCTTCTGCAGGCCCTCGGCGGCCCAGCGGCTGTCATCCACGTCCTCGGCGGGAAGCCATGCGGGGGCGCCCTTGTCATCCAGCAGTGAACGCAGTGCAGCGATGCCGACCGTGTCGAATGCGCGCAGCGGAACAACTGCCTGGGGCAGTGTCTTCAGGACGTCGGGCATGCTGTGCAGGGCTTCATTGTTCAGCGCTTCCAGCGCATCGGCCACGGCGTCACCGGGGGCGGTCGCACGGAACACGCCATTCAACACCAGGCGCTGGTGCCGCAGCCCCAGTTCCTGCAGTTCGACGGACGTGCGGGCGGCTTCGCTCAGTGCGCCCTTGTCGGCACGGGCCACCAGCACAACCGTCGTCTGCTTTTCGTCGCTCAGGGCAGCCAGCGCGGCATTGAAGCGCGCCTCCTGCATCTTCAAGCCCGAGTGGGGTCCGAGGCAGGACGCCCCCCGGTCGTTGTCCTTGAGAAAACCGCTCCAGGCCTTGGGCAGGCTGAGCAAGCGCAAGGTGTGGCCCGTCGGGGCCGTGTCGAACACCACGTGGTCGTAGGCGGCGGCGCTGTCGCTCAGCAGGCTGGAGAATTCGTCGAACGACGCGATCTCGGTGGTGCAGGCCCCGGAGAGCTGCTCACGAACCGTTTTCCGTTCTTCGTCGGTGCTGCTGTCTTGCATCTGGGCCAGCACACGCTGCCGGTAGTTCTCTGCGGCCACATCGGGGTCGATGTTCAACACCGACAGGCGAGGCACTCCGGGGACGGGCGTCGGTGTGTTCCGAAGCGGCACACCAAGCATTTCATCCAGGTTGGATGCTGCATCGGTGCTGACGAGCAGAACGCGCAGCCCCTCATCGGCAAGCTGGATCGCCGTGGCGGTCGACAAGGATGTCTTGCCGACGCCGCCCTTGCCAGTGAAGAACAGGTAGCGGGTGGGATGGGGTAGCAGCTTCATTTTCGGGTCGCAGCTCAAGACGCCACCAGCCTCTCGCAAAGGCTGGTGTGCGTCAAGCGACTCGCTCAACGACGTGTGGTTCTCACCCTCCTCTCATCAGGTTCGCCACACCCAGCGCAATGAACACCATGAAGAGCGCCTTCTGAAACGTCGGGCCCGCCAGGCGCCCCCTCAGCATCTCGCCCAGCTTCATGCCCGCGAAGGCGCCCCCCATTGCGCCGCCCCACAGCCAGGCTGTTCCAGCCGAGACCTCGCCGAATGGCGCCGAGGTCTGCAACCGAAATGCCAACGCCAGCGTTGCCACCGTGAACGACAGGCCCAGCGCCTGAACGGTGGCCTCCTTGTCCAGCCGCAGCGATTGCAGATAGGGCACCCACGGCAGCACGAACACCGCGGTCATCGACGTGATCAGACCGGTGGCGGCCCCTGCCACTGCGCCCAGCCACCGGCCGCGCTGTGAGAGGTCGGGCAGGGCAGGGCGCGACAGGCCCCACAGGCCGTAGCCCACCAGCACACCGCCAAGCCAGCGCGATGCCGCATCCGTCGGGCCGCCGCCACCCAGGCCGGGCGCGAAGGCCGTGACCACTGCAATCGCCAACCAGCCCGGCCACAGCCGGCTTGCGAGTGGGCGCAGATGTGGCCCGCGGCATTGCGCCACGTTGGTGGACAGCGACGGGACTACCAGCAGCGCAGCGGCCTGTGCAGGGGGCATCCACAGGCCGAGCAGGCTCATCGCCACAGTCGGCAAGCCCATCCCGGTGATGCCTTTCACGCCACCGGCCACGGCAAACACGGCCGCCACCCACAAGGTCTGCATGATGTCCATGGCGGTATGGTGTGCCGAATCGGGGCCTCACACCATTCCATTCACCTGCCCCTATCCTTCGGTGAAACCGAAGGATGAACGCCATGGCCACCCCCCGTCGCACCGTTGACTACCGCATCGACCCTTTCGACCTGCACCTTTTCTCTGCCGTGATCGCCCATGGCTCCATCACGGCGGCTGCAGAGGCGGTGAGCCTTTCTCTGGCTGCAGCGAGCGCCCGCCTCAAGGCGCTGGAAGACGCCACAGGCGCGCGCCTCCTCATCCGCTCCAAGGCCGGGGCGGTTCCCACCGATGCCGGAAGGGCCCTGGCGCGAAACGCGAACCGCGTGCTGACGGAGCTGGAGTCCCTGCATGTGGAGATGGCCAGTTTCGGCCGCGGCTTGCGGGGCACCGTCCGGCTGTTGTGCAACACGGCGGCCATGTCTGAGGCGCTGCCTAGATCCGTGGCGCGCTTTCTGTGCCATCACCCCGAGATCGACCTGGACGTGCGCGAGATGGCGAGTGATGCTGCATTGGATACCCTGCGGCGCGGCTTCGCCGACATCGCCGTCGTGGCAGACCATGTGGACACAACCGGCTTCACGGTGCACCCCTGGCTGGATGACCGCCTGGTGGCGTTGCTGCCCCGAAGCTGGCCGATGGGCAGGCGACGCACCATCGCGTTTGGCGAGCTGCTGGAGCATCCCCTGGTCGGCCTTCCCGGCGACAGCGGACTCAGCCGCTTCCTGTCCGCGCAGGCCAGCCGCAGCGGTCGCGTACCCCGACATCGCGTGCGGCTCTCGGGATTCGATGGCATGGCGCAACTCGTGGCCGCGGGCGTCGGGGCCGCGGTGATGCCGGAGAGCGCGGCAATGCGGTTTCGCGCCGAGGGCACGCGGGTGCTGGCCTTGGCCGATCGCTGGGCGACCCGGAAGCTGCTGGTGTGCATGACACCGCAAGGCGCCGAGCTGGCGGCGGTCAGGGTGCTGGCGGATTCGCTGCTTTCGTCGGAGGCGCCGAGCCTCGGGCACTGAAGCTCTGCGATAGCCCGAGCTCGACCATCACGATCGCGTGTTCGATGGCTTGCTCCACGACCGCCCGCTTCAGGTTCAGCTTGTCGATGCAGTTGCCATTCAACACACCAGCCATCCCATGTACTGTCGACCAGATGTAGAGGGCATCCAGATCCACGCGGTCGTTCGCGGCAGCAGCGTCACCATGCAGACGTCGCAATACCTTGCGCAGGATGTCGAAAGTGTGGGCGGCGTCCCTGATGAGGTCTGGATGCTCTGCTGATTGGGGCCACTGTGTATCGAACATCAGGCGGTATTCCAGGGGATGGTCCCGCGCATAGCTGAGGTACTGGCGTCCTAGCGCAGCCAAGTCTTCCTGGGGTGTGTCGAAGTGCCCGCGTGCATCGAGGTGCGCAGCAAATCGCTGAAAGCAGCGCCGCATCACCTCGGCCAGGAGGTGATCCCGGCTGGGGTAGTGCTTGTACGGTGCCTGATGCGACACACCGAGCCTGCGCGCCACGTCGCGCAGGCTCAGGTTCTCGATGCCTTTTTCTGCGATGACTTCCTGCGCAGCGATGACGCATGCCTCGCGCAGTTCGAGGGGCGCTGCGAGTGAGGGGGGCTTCTTGGGCATGCGGGTGAGTCTAGCGCTGCCATGAGGCGCTGGATCAGGCAACAGAGCAGCCGTGGTTGACACTGTCTACCGCATGCCTGCACAATGGTAGACACTGTCAACCACGGGCCGACACCCATGTCCACCTTGACCTTGCGATATCGGCCATGGCCGCCCGCGTTTGCCTTGTGCCTGGCCGCCTTGCTGTCCGCCTGTGCGGCCCCTGCGCCCGAGCCGCCTGATGTGTCGGCCACCGTCGATGCTGGCTTCCGCCATGCGCCCGATCTCGTCGCGTCGGTCGACACGACCTGGTGGCGCGGCTTTGGCGACGAAGCGCTCATCGCCTTGGTCGAGCGCGCCCAGGCGGTCAACCACGACGTTCGCATCGCGAAGCAGCGCGTGCGTCAGGCCCGGGCAGGGCAGACGGCGGCGGCCTCCCGGCTTGGGCCCACCGTGTCGCTCACGGGGTCTGCATCGGATGAGCGCAGCGGCTTGCCGGACCGGGTCAAGCAGGGCAAGCCGGACACACGGGCCTACAGAAGGGCGCTGGAGTTGGGCTGGGAGCTCGATCTGTTCGGCGCAGTGCGCGCGGGTGCCGACGCTGCCGAACTGGGCGCGCTGAGCGCGGACGACGCGGTTGACGTTGCCCGATGGATGGTGAGCAGCGAGGTGGCGCGGCAGTACATCATGTGGCAAGGCGCGCGACTGAGACTGGCCAAGCTCGAGGCTTTGTTGGAGGCGCAGGTCGACACGGAGCGTTTGACTCGGAGCCGGGAAGCAGCCGGTCTGGCCAGCCGGTTTGACGTGGCCCGCGCTGCAGGCGAGGTGCAATCGCTCGCTGCGCAACTGCCGCCTCTGCGCACCTTTGCTGCTGTGATGGAGACCCAACTCGCGGTGTTGGTGGGGGCCAATCCGAACCGACCGCTGCGCGAGCTGGACCAGTCCGCACTGCCCGCGTTGCCCAAGCCACCCAGTCTGTCGGCTGGGCAGCCGGTGGACCTCTTGATGCGCCGCCCGGATCTGCGTGTGGCGCAACATCAGCTCTTGGCCGAGGCCGCGCGCCTGCGCATGGCACACGCTGACCGGTGGCCCAAGTTCTTCCTGGCTACGGTGCTCGGGCGCCAGGATCTGCGCCTCAACGCCCTGGACCTGACGCCCGTTGGTTACAGCACCGCTGCGTTGGCCTTCACGGTGCCGCTGTTCGACGCCGGCCGCTTGCGCGCCGCGGTGGAGCGACAGTCGGCCCAGGAGCGCATGGCCACCCTGCGATTCGAGAAGGCCGTGCTGGGCGCCATCAAGGATGTGGACGACAGCCTCGTGGCCTTGTCGCAGGACCGCGATCGCCTTACCGCTCTGGCCGCCAGTGTCCAGCAAAGGCGGGCGGGCCTGCGCCACGCTGAATCGCTTCACCGAGAAGGTCAGATCGACCTGCTGCAACTGCTTGACGCGCAACGTGCCGTGCTGGCCTCCGAGTTGGCCGCCCTCGACGGCCAGACGCAACTGGCGCTCAGCACCGTCCAGCTGGCCACGGCTGTGGGCGGCGGATGGCCGTCCACCCAGGGCTCAGGCCCTGCTTCCCCAGTCGCCTCCCGCACCACGCCCCATCCCAGCCCCACGTCTGAAAGCCAGCCATGACCCACTTCTTTGATCTCCGCTTGAGCAACGTGCGCCCCTCGCTGGCCTGGCAGGGGCTGGCCCTCAGCGCTCTGGTGACGTTGTCGGCCTGCTCCCCGCCGCCAGAAAAGGCGGCGCCGATCCCGGCCGTCTACGTTTCGACCGTCCACAACGACCAGGGTGAGGACGTGCGCGTCCTGAGGGGCGCCATACGCCCGCGCATCGAAAGCAACCTGGCATTCCGGGCTGGAGGCAAGGTCACGGCCCGGCTGGTGGACATCGGTCAGACCGTGCGTGCCGGTCAGCCGCTGGCCCGCATCGACGCGGCCGACTACCAGTTGGCCGCCGATGCCGCGGCCGAACAACTTCGGGCGGCCCAGGTGGATGCCGCACAGGCCGCCAGCGATGCAGCGCGCTTCACGCGGCTGATGCAGGACGGGTCTGTCGGCGCAGCGGACCAAGAGCGTCAGCAGGCGCGATCGGATGCCGCCAGCGCGCGCCTCGTACAGGCGGAACGCCAATTGGACGTGCTGCGCAATCGAGTGGGCTACGCCGTGCTGTCAGCGCCCTTCGACGGCGTGGTGACCGGCCTGCAGTTGGAAGTGGGGCAGATGGTCTCGGAAGGCCAGCCCGTGATCGCAGTGGCCAAGCCCGGCGAGCTGGAAGTGGAAGTGGAGGTGCCTGAAGTCCTTGCCGCTGATGTGCGCAATCGCATCGGGCAAGCACGCGTCGCAGGCGTGCCGTACGAAGTCAGGCTGAACCTGCGCGAGCTGTCGCCCAGTGCTTCGGCGCAGGCCCGAACCTTCCGGGCACGCTACGCCATCGTGTCGCCACCAGAGGGGCTGCGCATGGGCGTGACAGCCGACGTCCGGCTGACCCGGAGGGGCGGCACCGCCTCGGCGGAACTGCCGGCGGGCGCGCTGCTCAGCACCCAGACGGCCCCGTCGGTCTGGCTGGTCAACGACCGGTCCGGCACCTTGACACGCCAGACCGTGACGCTGTTATCGCAATCGACCGACCGGGTCCGTGTGGCCGGCTTGCCGGATGGCGCCATGGTGGTCTCGGCCGGCGCGCAAAAGCTGGACGCAGGCATGAAGGTGCAGGCCGTCAAGCGCCCAGGGAGCCTGTGATGAAGTCGTTCAACCTGTCGGAGTGGGCCGTCACGCACCGCGCCATGGTGCTGTTCTTCATGATCGGTAGCCTGCTGGTGGGCGCGTTCGCCTTCACGCGGCTGGGCCGCCTGGAAGACCCGCAGTTCATGGTGCCGACGATGACCGCCATGGTGGCATGGCCAGGGGCTTCGGCCCAGCAGGTGCAGGACCAGGTGCTCAACCGCATGGAGCGCGAGCTGCAGAAGATCGAGGGCGTCGACTTCATCCGCAGCTTCTCGCGCCAGGGCTATGGCGCGGTCAACCTGTGGATGAAGGGTGGCACGTCCAAGGCCAATCTCGAGCGGGCGTGGTACCAGGCGCGCAAGAAGATTGGCGATGTGCGTCACCAGTTCCCGGAGGGCGTGCTCGGCCCGATCTTCAATGACGAGTTCAGCGATGTCTACAGCGTGATGTACGCCATCAGCGCTCCGGATCTGAGCTGGCCTGAATTGCAGGTGTTGACCGAGGACATCAAGCGCGACGTTCAGGGGCTTTCCGGTGTGACGAAGGTGGACGTGTTTGGCCGGCAGGCCGAGAAGGTTCACGTCGAGTTCTCCAGCCAGAGGCTGGCGTCACTGGGAATCAGCGTGCAGACCGTGATCGAGGCGCTTGCGCGTCAGAACACCGTCAGCCCGTCTGGCTCGTCCGAAGGCCGAAGCGATCAGGTGTTTGTACGGGTGGATGGCAGCTTGCGCGACGCACGGGATGTGGCCGACGTGTCCATCGCGGCCGGTGGCAAGCTGCTGCGCCTGGGCGATGTCGCGAAGGTCACGTCAGGCCTGGAAGACCCGCCGACGTTCACCGTGCGGCATGACGGCAAACCCGTGCTGATGCTTGCCATCACCTTCGATCGACACGGCAACATCCTGAAGCTCGGCGAGGAACTCGAGGCGCGCATGACTGCGCTGAAGGCCGGTCTGCCCGTGGACGTGGCGGTGGAGAAAGTGGCCGACCAGCCGACCATTGTTGCGGAGTCGGTGTGGGAGTTCGAACGCGCCTTCCTGGAGGCGCTGGCCATCGTGCTGGCGGTGTGTTTCCTCTTTCTGGGCTGGCGCACAGGCATCGTGGTGGCCGCGTCCGTGCCTTTGGTGCTGGCCATCGTGGCCATCGTGATGCTGGCCGCCGGCTGGAGCCTGGACCGCATCTCGCTGGGTGCGTTGATCATTGCGCTGGGCCTGCTGGTGGACGACGCCATCATCGCCGTCGAAATGATGGTCGTGAAGATCGAGCAGGGTTGGGACCGCATCAGCGCGGCCACCTTCGCCTATACCTCCACAGCCTTTCCCATGCTGACTGGCACGCTGGTCACGGTGGCCGGCTTCATGCCGGTGGGATTTGCCAAGTCCATCAGCGGCGAGTACGCCGGCGGCATCTTCTGGGTGGTGGGCGTTGCCTTGATCGCATCCTGGTTCGTGGCCGTCGTCTTCACGCCCTACCTCGGCGTTGTGCTGCTGCCAAAGAACATGAAGGCGCATGGGGGCGCAGCCCACGACCCCTACGCGACGCCGCTCTACCAACGTCTGCGCCGACTCCTGCAGTGGTGCATGGCCCACCGCGTGATGGTGCTGGGTGTCACCGGGGTCCTCTTTGCCAGCGCGATTGCCGGCATGGGCCTCGTGCAGCAGCAGTTTTTCCCGACAGCTTCCCGGCTGGAGCTCATCGTTGACCTGCGCCTGCGAGAAGGTGCGTCGTTCTCGGCCACCGAAGCCCAGGTCAAGCGCTTCGAACACATCCTCAAGAACGATCCCCAGGTTCAGCACTTCAGCGCCTACACGGGTGCTGGTGCGCCGCGCTTCTTCCTGTCGCTGCCCATCGAGCTGCCCAACCCGAGTTATGCGCAGATCGTGATCAAGACGGCCAACGTGGCCGACCGTGAGGCCGTGCGGCGCCGGTTGCTCGACCTCTTTGCCGCCGAGCGTGCCTTCCCCGACCTGCGCGGACGTGTCACGCGCTTCGAGTTCGGGCCGCCTGTGGGCTTCCCGGTGCAGTTCCGCGTGGTGGGACCGGACACGGGCAAGGTTCGCGAGATCGCCTACCAGGTGCGTGATGCCGTGCGGCAAAGCCCCCTGGTGCGCGACACCCAGCTGGACTGGAACGAGCAGGTGAGGGCCTTGCGCGTGCAGCTGGACCAGGACAAGGCGCGCCTTCTGGGCATCACCAGCGCTGATGTCTCGGCCATGATGCAGATAGTGTTGAGCGGAGCGCCCGCCACGCAGATTCGTCGCGGCGAAGACCTCATCGACGTGACCTTGCGCGCCGCCCCTAGCGAGCGCCTGGCGCTGGAGCAGCTTGGCGATGTGAACCTCTTCACCCGCAGCGGTGCCATCGTGCCGCTTTCGCAGGTGGCCACGCTGACGCCCACCTTCGAGGAGCCTGTACTGTGGCGCCGTAACCGCGACATGGTGCTCACCGTGCGCAGCGATGTGCGCGATGGTGTGCAGGGTCCCTCGGCCACGATGAAGATCTGGCCTTCGCTCCAGCCGATCATCGACAAGCTGCCACCCGGCTACCGCATCGAGCAAGGCGGTGCCATCGAAGAAAGCGACAAGTCGAATCAGGCACTGTTCGCCGTCTTTCCGCTGATGCTCGTGGTGATGCTGCTGATCCTGATGATGCAGCTGCAGAGCTTCTCGCGCATGTGGATGGTTTTTCTGACCGCGCCCCTCGGCCTCATCGGGGTGGTGCCGGCGCTGCTCATCTTCAACGCGCCCTTCGGCTTCGTGGCGTTGTTGGGCGTGATTGCGCTGGGTGGGATGATCATGCGCAACGCCGTGATCCTGGTCGACCAGATCGACAGCGACATCGCCTCGGGCATGCCACAGGCGCAGGCCGTTGTGGAAGCAACCGTACGGCGCGCGCGCCCGGTGGTGTTGACGGCCGCCGCCGCGGTGTTCGCCATGGTGCCCTTGAGCAGCAGCGTCTTCTGGGGGCCGATGGCCATGTCGATCATGGGCGGGCTCATCGCCGCCACCGTGCTGACGCTGGTCTTTGTACCAGCGCTGTACATGGTCTGGATGAAGCCGTCAGGGCCGGGTGGACTGCCCCCTGTCAGGTAGACAGCCGGTCCGTATCTGCTAACGTGAGCGCCTCATGACCGACGCTCACTACACAACCTTGCCGCAATGGCCTCACGCTTATCCGGCCAGCGGCGCCCGTGCCACCCTGAAACGCCTCAACGAGGACTTCATCGTGACCGAGCTGCCGCTGCAGCTGCCCTCCGGTGCGGGTGAACACCTCTGGCTGGATGTCGAGAAGAACGGCGCCAACACCGCGTTCGTCGCCCAGCAACTGGCCGCGGCCGCGGGCGTGGAGGAGCGGGACGTGGGCTATGCCGGCCTCAAGGACCGCTACGCCATCACCCGCCAGTGGTTCAGCATCTACCTGCCCAAGGGCGAGACCCCCGACCTGACCCAGCTTCAGCACCCGGAGTTCAAGGTGCTGGGCCAGAGCCGCCACGTGAAGAAGCTGCGCCCTGGCGACCTGCTGGGCAACCGGTTCCGCATCGTGCTGCGCGACGTGACCGGCGACCGCGATGCCATCGAGGCAAACCTGAAGGCTGTGGCGTCACACGGCGTGCCGAACTACTTCGGCGCGCAGCGCTTCGGGCACGACGGCGGCAACGTCGAGCAGGGCCGGGCCATGCTGGCGCGCGAGATCCGCGTGCGCAACCCGAAGAAGAAGGGCATCTACCTGTCGGCGGTGCGATCCTTCGTGTTCAACGAAGTGTTGGCGCTGCGCATCCAGCAGGGGCTCTGGGGCAAGACCCTGCCCGGCGACGTCATGGACGAGGCGGGCCAGCCGACCGGGCCGCTCTGGGGACGGGGGCGCGTGACCACGACCGATCAGGCGCAGGCGCTGGAGAACGGTGTGGCCGAACGCCATGCCGTCTTGTGCGATGGCATGGAGCACGCCGGGCTGGATCAGGAGCGGCGCTCTCTGGTGGCAAGCCCGGGCGAGATGGCGTGGGAATGGCCGCACGCCGATCAGCTGGTGATCACGTTCTCGCTGCCTGCCGGGAACTACGCCACGTCGGTGTTGGGCGAGATCCTGTGCACGACCGAGCCGGATCGGCATGCGGAGGACGAGGCGGTGGCGGTTGAATGACGGCGCCTGAACCCATGGGGCGGGACGGGCGGGCTCTCACACACCACGGGTCTGGGTGCCGGCTCGCCCGACGCTCGGCGCCACGCCAAACCACCGCTTGTAGGCCTGCGAGAAGCTGGACAGATCGCTGAAGCCCATGCGCTCGGCGATCTCCGTGAGCGACAGCGTTTCATCCTCGAGCAAGCGGTTGGCCTGGCGGCCGCGTACCTCGGCAAGCAGCACTCTGTAAGAGATGCCTTCGTCCTGCAGCCGTCGCTTCAACGTCCTGTCGCTGAGCCCCAGCGCCCGTGCTGCCTGAGGCAGGTCCGGTGCGGCATGGCTGGGGGCCGCTTCCAGGTACTGACGCAGGCACTCGCTGGTGCCCAGGCGGGCGCGGCGCCGCTCCATCAGCTCGTCGCACGCCCGCTCGCACATGGCCACCGTGACGGGGTTGGCCTGAGGCAGCCGCAGTGCCAGCTTGCTGGGATCAAAGGACAGGCTGGTGCAGCGGGCGCCGAACTCGGGCCGCACCCCGGCCATGCGCGCGAGCGCCTCGATGCTGCTCGCCCCCCGTTCGACCTGGTGCTGAAGGGTAAACCGGGTCAAGGCGAACTCCGCTCCCAGCACCTCCTTCATCAAGCGGGCCGCCGCCGCCACGTCGCGCTCGACCAGAAAGCGCTGCACGGCCGGCTCGACGTCGGGAGGCTCGAAGGTCACGGTGTAGGTCTCACCGTCCAGCCCGCCCGATATGCGGCAGAACGCGAACGTCAGCGGGATGGAGCGCAGGGCCAGCGCCAGGGCATCACCCGCGGTGGCGCTGCTGATCAGGCCCAGACCCCACAGCCCGTAGGACGCGAAGTTGTAGCGCATGCCCACCTCCAGCCCCAGGCCCGGTTGCCTGCAGGCGCGGATGAGGTTGCCCACCACGCACAGCTCCTGGCTGGCCTCCAGTTCGATCGCCGGATCGGCCAGATCGGCCACCTTCAACCGTGAGCGCGACAGGATCCGGGCGGCGTCCAGCCCCCGCTCCTGGCCAAACTCGACCAGCAGCCGCACGCTGGCTGAACTCCGCTTGAAATCCCAGAAGCGCATGAAGGGTGAATCCCGATGACGTTGGCCCAAATCATAAAGCGTTTGACCTGAGTCAACATTCTCTGTGCCGGTCGATTTACGGATGATTCGCGCTCGACAAGCAGACCTTCGTCGCAACGTGAGGCTTCAAGACATGCACCGCACCGGCACAGGGGGCAGCACCCCGTTCCACACCCTCATCATCGGATCTGGCTTCGCAGGCATCGGCATGGCCATTGCGCTGAAGAAGGCGGGCCTGGGCGAGTTCCTCATCCTGGAAAAGCAGAACGACGTGGGTGGTGTGTGGCGAGACAACACCTACCCCGGCGCCGCTTGCGACGTGCCGTCGCACGTGTATTAGTTCTCGTTCGAGCCCAACCCGAACTGGTCCAGGGTGTTTGCGCGCCAGGCCGAGATCCACCAGTACCTGAGGCACTGCGCCAAGAAGTATGGCCTGCTGCCTGCCATCCGCTTTGGCTGTGAAGTGGCACAGGCGCAGTACGACGAAGCCCACGCACTGTGGACCGTGACGCTGACCACCGGCCAAGTACTGCAGGCCCGCCATGTGGTCACGGCCACCGGGCAACTCAGCCGCCCGGTCTATCCGCGGATCGAGGGCATGGACAGCTTCCAGGGGCACGTCTGCCACTCGGCGCATTGGGACCACGGCTACGACATGAAAGGCAAGCGCGTGGCGGTGATCGGCACGGGGGCCTCGGCCATCCAGTTCGTGCCGGCCATCGCAGGGCAGGTGAGCCGGTTGACCGTGTTCCAACGCTCGGCCGCCTACATCCTGCCGCGCCCGGATGGCCCGTATGCCGGCTGGCGCAAGGCCCTGTTCCGGATGCTGCCCTGGACGATGAAACTGCACCGGGCCCGCATCTATGCCCAGTACGAAAGCCGCGCCATCGGCTTCACGCGCATCAAGGCGCTGATGAATCTGGCAGTGGGCGTGCCCTTCAAGGGGCTGCTGCACCGGCAGGTGCAAGACCCGGAACTGCGTGCGCAGCTCACGCCCGACTACCCCATCGGGTGCAAGCGCATCCTGCTGTCCAACGAGTACCTGGCCACCATGGCCAAGCCCAACGTTCACCTCGTGACCCAGGGCATCCGCCGCATCACACCCACGGGCATCGAGACGGTGGACGGGCAGCACCACCCCGCTGACGCGATCGTCTACGGCACCGGCTTTGCGGCCACGGAGTTCCTCGCACCCATGACGATCACGGGGCGCAATGGGCTGGAACTCAACACCGCGTGGCGCAAGGGCGCGCAAGCCTACCTGGGCATGACGGTGCCGGGCTTCCCCAATTTCTTCATGCTCTACGGCCCCAACACCAACCTGGGCCACAGCTCGATCATCTACATGCTGGAAAGCCAGATTGCGCACGTCATCCGCTGCATGAAGGCCGCGCAGCGAGCCCGGGCCAGCGCCATCGAGGTCGATGCGCAGCGCTACAGCCACTTCAACGCCACCGTGCAAGCGCGCCTGCGCGACACCGTGTGGCAAGGCTGCAAGAGCTGGTATGTCGATGCCAATGGCCACAACAGCACCAACTGGCCCGGCTTCACCTTCGGCTACCGCTGGCTCACGCGGTACGCATCCCTCGACGCCTATCGGTTCTCTCCACCCGAATCCGTTGCTGCCACGGGCGCCACCGTCACAGCCGCTTGAGCCTTCCGCTGTCCGCCATCACCGCATCAAAGAAGTCCAACGTGAACACCCGTCGTTACCCCAACATCTCGCTGGAGCGTGCGCGCGCCATCAAGTCCACCTTCACGGCAGAGGGCGCGCTGTGTGCGGCCACCCTCTATGTGCCGAAGGACACGCCACCCGATCAGCAACTGCCCGCCATCCTCATGGTGGGCGGCTGGGGCAGCGTTCAGATGGCCTTGACCTCGTCGTTCACCTTGAGCTTTGTCGACGCTGGCTTCGCGGTGATGGAGTTCGATTACCCGGGCTGGGGCGACAGCGGCGGCTTCCCGCGCCAAGGCATCAACCCCTGGCGCAGAACGCGGGTGGCCGACACGGCGCTGGCTCACCTGAAGTCGCAGCAGCAGGTGCTGGCGCATGACATCACGCTGTGGGGCACGTCGTTCGGTGGCGGGCACGTGGTGGATCTGGCCACGCAGCACCCTGAGCTGAAAGGCGCCATCGTTCAGGTGCCGATGCTCGACGGGCTGGCCGCGATGTTCGCCACGCCGATCGGGCGACTTTCGAAGATGGTCGCGCTCGGCCTGCTGGACCTGATCAAGCCGGGTGCACCCATTCATGTGCCGACCTTGTCGCGTGAGGGCGAGTTCTCCACTATGGACCGTGACGGTGGCCTGGAAGCGCTGCAGGCTGCGCTGGCGGCCCACCCAGACCACAAGTACGACAACCGCGTGGCCGCCAGGTCGGTGCTGCCCCTGCCGCTGTATCGCCCTTGGGTGCGCCTGAAGGACGTGAAGATCCCGATGCTGATGATCGGCGCCACGGGCGACACGGTGGCGCCATTCGTGTCGGACAAGGTCAAGCGCGTGGGCAACCCGAACGTGCAGGTGATCGAGGTGGCGGCCAACCACTTCGATCCTTACTTTGATCCGCTGTTTCGGGAGATGCTGGCGCATCAGTTGAAGTTTTTGCGCCGGTGAGAGGGGGAGGGGGCTTTGGGGCTGTTAACTGGGAGCCGCGCAGGTTGCGCGGGGCTCGGAGTGCCATGAGCGCCGGCGTCGACGGGCAAGCTCGGCGAGAGGCAGTTCAAGGCTGATCTCGGACGTTCGACCATGGCGCTCCCATTGACTGCTGTTGCCAGAAGCGGTCGAACGACCTGGCGCGGCCTGGCTGACGGCTTCGCGCCAGGAACCGGCCATTGGGCTTGACGTTCACATGCGAAGTGCTCGAGTGACGTCATTTCTAGTCCAGGAACTTCTAGTACGTCGAGTCCTCGCCCCCTTCAGCCGCTCAGGGCAATGGCTTCAGTTCAGGGAACAAGAACTCAATCAGCGGCTGGCTAGCTCTGTCGGGCTCAAAGGGTTTGGGGTCCACCTTGTAAGCTACCACGCACTCTTTGCGCTTCTCGACCCATTTCGCGGGATCCCCTTCAGCCTCCATGCTCTCCTTGCGGCCGTAGTGCTTGACCGCATGCATGAACCAACTGAGGTTGTGCTTGTAGCCACTGGCGATGTGGTGCGCAATCTCGACCAACCGCTTCTTCCCCTGGCCGAAAGGATAGTTATGCTTGGCTGAATACAAACCGATGACGGCGTATTTGTTTACCTTGCGGAACTCGGAGGGCACCTGTACGCCAAGCCGGCGAAGTCTCGTGGCAAATCGCGCCCATTGCAGATGCCCGTCAGGGCCCCTTGGGTCACCGCTCCCCCACCACGCTTCTATTTCGTCACGCAGGCTCTGGGCTTCGCTCTCCTTCGCCGATGCCAATGCGGCCTTACGACCGGCATAGTCGAAGTAGTAGGCCAGTTGCTTTTCCGGGCGCAGGGTCAACTCATCAAAGCCGACGGTCTTGCGGTGCAATGCGCTGGTGCCGCCGCCCGGAGTTGGCTCTGTCCACACGCATTCCAGCATGAAGCGCCCCTGGCCTTTCGTGGCCTCAACGGTCTTCGCGTCGATGATGAACGCGTTCTGGTTGTTGTTGTAGAAGACGTCCTCTTCGGTCATCCGGCGATGTTCGTTGTCGAACAAGGCGAATACCCAGAACAGCAGTCCACCGTTCTGTAGGTAGAACTGCCGCCGCTCCACGATGACGTTCAGGTAGGTCGTTGACAGTTGAATCTCGAAGGCAATCGGAATGCCTTGGTAGACCGCACGCACGTCCGGCCTGCGCCATTCGCCGGTGAGCGCCCCCTTCCAGGTCTTCTCCTGCTCAATGTCCTGGAATCGCCCATCGATTGCCAGGCAGGCCGCCAGCCACGCCTTCATCCGGAGATGCAGCGTGCTTTCCTTGGCGCCGTTGTAGCGACGGGCATCAATCTCGTCTTGGCTCAACTCTCCACGCGTGATGGCAGGACAGTTGCCATGCTCATGTCGGTGCTTGAAATAGAACCGAGTGGACTGCTTTTGGCAGCAAAGGTGTACAGGCGAGCAACACAGCGAGCACCGATACAGCGGCGCATCTGCATGCATGCAGGTCCTGACTCGCATGCGCAGTTGCATCAAGGCATCAAAGTCCGTCCCAATCACGGATTCGACAGGAAGGTGCGCGCCTGTCTCAGTGTCCATGACCGAAGCGATGGCCGGCTTCTCGACTGCAAGTGACTCACCAGGACTCGGCACGCCACGCCGCCGGCGGGGCCTAAACTTTGGCGGCGGCAGTAAATCTGGGTTCTGTGCATCCAATCGGAGTCCTCTCTGCTCGCTTATTGCGGCACCGATTGCCTGTCCGTATCAACCTTTGGTGAGGACGGCCTGGGTTACGACCGAACCTTCAGGGAATATGCCGTTTGCCACGATGTGAGCAGAAGTGACGTCGGGGTCGGCCACGAAAAAGACCAGTGACAGACCTCGCTTGGCACGGGTGCAGCACACATAGAGCAGCCGCAAAGTCCGGCTCCATGTGTTGTCCTCACCATTCGCAAATGCCGCTCGGTCAGCAGCACTGACTTGTGCGTCTCCAAGTACCTTCTCGTAGTCATATAGCCGATAGTCGCTTTCCTCTTCATCGATCACCACCAGCACACGGTCGAACTGCGCACCCTTGACGCCGTGCTGTGTCGCGAAGGGAGACCCTTCCGAGATGTATCGGCTGTAGGACGACAGCTGCGGCGCCGGGCAGTTCAGGAACTTGAGGACGGGCAAGTCCGAAGGCTGCCCTCCTTCCGCCTCACCTCCTTCGGCTTCGTCCGGGGCGATTTGGAGATCAAGCACGCGTTCAAGACGCTCATCTAGGGCAAGCAGGCCAGTTGCGCGCAAGTGCATCGCCACGTCGCGAATCGAGCAGCCTTCGTCGCTCATCATTCGGACCAACTCCAGCTTGGCCTCACGCACCTCGCGAAGCAACTGGGCCCCATTCTTCCCGGCAAGGTTGCTTGCTGCCAGGCGAGGACAGCGCGTGCGTAGCATGTTCATCGCCTCGAACTCATTCCCGTCCTGCACGGCAGCGACGAGCGGGAGCACGAAGCCCAGGAACGGCTGCACTGGCCAGCTCGTCCCATCCAGAAGTCCTTGCTTGATGCTGTCGGGCGCTCTATCCGACAAAGCGGCGAAGATGCCATCCCAGCCTAGGCGCTTCGCTGCGATTCGGTGGACGATGACCAGTATCTTTACCGCAAGCTCCGGCGTCGCCCAGCCCTCATCGTTGTCCGCCATTGCACACCATGCTCGGACCTGGGCCAGAGCCTCGTTTCGGTTCATCGTCCTGGGCAGGATGAAGATGCGAGCAGAGCCCTCGATTGGTCGCTCGGTTCCGTTCAGCTCTTCGTGTAGTCCTCGTTCCTGCTTCAGTCCATCGCCCTGTGCCCTGATGGCATTCGCGACGTGCAAGATGCTCTGGGCACACCGAAAGTTTTCTGGCTTTGTGATGCCTCTCCACCCGTCTTCGAGCCCAATAGAACCTGACCCTCTCAGATAAATCTTCTGCATTGGGTCGCCGAAGAAGCCGATACAGAACCGGCCCCGCATCTGTGCCTCCACCATCTTGAAGGACTCGACGACCTCTTTGAACGTATCCTGACTCTCGTCGATGAAGACGAAGGGGTAGTTCAGCGCTACAAGTCGCCTGAACAAGGGCCGATTCTTCAGAAGATGGTCCGCGAGTTGAATGATGTCTTCGTGGCCCAGAATGCCCCTCGGATAGTCACTGCCCATGCCGTACCGGAACGACGTGACCTTCTCTATCTCCTCCAAGTGCCTTGAGAGGCGTTCCTGGTCACGCTTGTTGTTGTCTCGCGTGTTCTGACGAACCCTCGGACCGAAGTTCTTCGCCGTCTCGACCAATTCGTCAATCCTGCGTTGAAGGGTCATACGCAGCCAAACCTTGATGTCAGCTTGGAAGCTGCTTGCGATGGTCCAGTAGAAGCTGTGAATGGTCGAGACATGTACGAGCGCGTCTGCGTTGACATCCTCTCGAATTTCGTTCGCAGCAACTTCCGTGTACGTGATGCAGGCGACTTTCTGCTTCTTCATCAGCATTTTCGCGCCGTGCTCAGCAATCACGCGGTCCATCGCCTTGATGAGCGATGTCGTCTTGCCCGAACCTGCTCCAGCTGTAACTACGAAAGGCGTTGGCGGGACGGATTTGATACACGCATGGATTTCTCTGTCCGCATCCGTGTCTGGACTGTTCGTGCGCCTGCTCATTGCGCTGCTCCGCCCTCTGCAGGGATAGCGCCGCCGTTCACTGGCTCGATCGTGCAGGCGCCAGCCGCGACAGCGCCCTCCGCGTCCTGCTCGTGTGCGACTAGCCCCTCTAGCCAGACCAGGCCTTCGGCGATGTAGGTTGGCACCTTCCACTGGTTGAGGGGTCCGCTGGCCAAAACCTCCAAGGCGAATCGAGTCTTGTCGAAGCTCCGGCTGACCACGCGCTTGTGAAGCCCTAGCGCAAGCTCCTCGGGTGTGGTGGCAGCCTTGCGCAGCTTGAGCCCAATCGGCCGATTGGCCTCGGCCTGGCACCAAGCGGCGTTCTCGAGGCCGAATGCTTCTTCCAGGGTTCGACCGCAACGCTCCACCGTTTTGCCCCCGACCGTGACCGGTATTGGTGTCTGGTAGGCAACGCGGACATGCGCGTTGGTCTCGTTGGCAAGCGCAAGCACCTTCTGCTCGGCTGAGACTGCCCAAAGCTCATCTAGGGAGCGCTTCTTCGGGAGCCAACTGATGAGCGTCTGGTTCGCCGTCACTGCGTTAGGAACGTGCGCATGACAGGTGCTTCCGCGCTTCTTGGAAGTTGCCTTCTCTCCGCCACCGCCTTCGGCATCCTCTTCGACCTCGAACGGTCGAAGCTCATCTTCATCCTCATCGGCGCCCATATCCGCGTCCGCGCCAGCTGCTGCATTTTCCTTGACCTCCACACTGTCCAGGTCGGTTACGACCAGGGTGGTGAGTCCGACGAACTCGATGAGCTCCTGGAAGCGATGTGCGAACGCTCCACCAACCTCCAGGATGGTGAGCGCAGATGACCGTAGCCGCGGTGCCGCCGTCTCAATCATGGCGGGCATCAGCAGCCGCTCGACGTTCCCCTCCACCAGCACGGCGGCATCCGAAAAGAACAGGTCGCAGTGCGTAAGCTTGAGGTATCGCTGCAGGAACTCGCGTGCCTCCTTCTCGGTGTCGCCGGCCTTGAAGCGGGAGAGATTGCGGACGTCTGTGTGGTGCTCCAATTCGGCACTGACGCGGCGGAAGTAGCGGATTGGCGAGAACCCCCTCTCGTAGAGGATGTGGGGCGAGTGCGTCGTCACCACCAACTGAGTGTGGAAGAAGGAGTCATGGTCCTTGTCCTCCTCGAGCAGTTTGAGAACGTTACGAATGAAAACCTGCTGAATCTGCGCGTGCAGATGCGCCTCTGGCTCCTCGATGAAGACGAGGTGCAAGGGTGCGCGCTCTGCTTCACCACCGTTCCACCGTTCGTGTAGGTCGAGAAGCTCGACGACCATGTACACGAGGTTCTTGAAACCAAGCCCGTTGTAGCTATCGGGCAGATGTGCCGGGACGTCTCCAGGAACAACGTAGTGGACCTTTGCGTCTTGGCCGAGGACGGTGCTCGGTTCCAAGGCGGCTCGAATAACGATTTCGGGGTTATTGACGCCAGGGTAGCCGAGCTTCTTGAGCCGGTCGAGGGTGTCTTTGAAGACCTCCTGCAAGTGGAAGTTCAAGCCTTTCTCGGAGGCATCAAGAGCCTGAAGAGCTTGGTGGTCGTCTCCTCGTTTCTCCAGGTGGCGCTGGTAGAAGCGGCTGAGCTTGCGGGATAGGTTCTCCGAACGGGAGCTGGTTCCTTCATCCGGGTCGTCCAAGTGGCGCTGCGCGCGCAGAAAGTCGACCTTCAGCAATGAGTTGATGACCGCTGCGCCACCTTTGTCTTTGTCTCCGGCAATAGGCAACGGAGAGTAGGCAGGGCCTTTTTCCTGATATCCCTCGAACTCGCGTTCGTCCAGCACGTAGTAGCGGAAGGTATATTCCTTAGACAGTTCTCTTGTGAGGTACTTCGTCAGGCTCTCGGGCCAAGGCTTGTAGCCGCTGACGTCCGGCGCTACCGCCGCGCCAGCCAGTGCGGCGTCTGCAGCGCCACCTTCGTTTGCCGCAGCCACCCTCTCTGCAAGCGCCGTCACAGCTGCGTTTCCCTTCTCACGCAACTGTCTGAAACGTTGAACGAGCTCGGAGGGGTTCTTTGGCTCGAAGGACACGCGGATGCCGACGCACTTACCGTCCCAATCTGTGCTGGGGAGCAGCGGCATAGCGACGACCAAGTCTTCCTCGCCGACGCGAAACCACATGTCGAGCGAGATGGTTGGAAGCGCCTTCGGCGCGTCTTCGTCACCGGCGGCCGCTTCTCCAACATCGTCGATGCCAGGCCACAGGGCAGCGCTGAAGTCAAAGAGCTCGAATCGCTTCGCTTCGCCGCGGAGCATGGAGTACAGCCCCTGGACCGCGGATGTCTTCCCGCTGTTGTTGGCACCCACAAAGATAGAAATCTTGTCGTCCAATTCAATGACGACATCGCGCAGTCTGCGGTAGTTTCGCAAGCGATATGCTTGAAGCTTCACTAGTTTCCCCTCATGGTTCTGTGAGGGGGACATGCTCGCGCCAGACAGTGCAGCCCTCTCCTGTACTCTGCCCGGTTCGGATCAATGTGCCCCTTACCTTGTAGATGCATTCTGAATCCATTTCAGACCTGTTGCGGCGCTTCTATGACACTGACGCGCCTGTAAGGAGAGCTCAAGTGCGGATTCTGATTATGGGGAGTTCAGCACCTCAAAAATAACCACTTGGACTAGTTGCTAGATGAGGACAGGTTCGCGCTCAGGCTTGGCGCGGTAACGCATAGGGTCACTGGAGGCGAAAAATGACCGCGTGAGATAGCTGCAAGGCATTCCCAGAAATCCCGGAACAGCCACCGACGCATAGCAACGCCGCCAAGGAGAAAGTCGTTAGTTATGCGCCAATTCGAGCGTCGGCTTTAGGTCACTTACCGGAAGTTCGCGTGCAGCCGACGAGCGATTGCTCCCGCTGCAAAGCGGACTGACGTCAACCAAGGAGACAACCGCTGCACACTTGTTGTCTGGTGGCTCAGACATAGGTCAGCGAGCGTCACGCGATTTCGGGCCGGCCAGTGGCCGCCCCAATCAGGGAGACCGCTGACGGCGCAAGCTGCGCAGCCTCAACGCTGAAAAGCCTCGACTCACAGATCTGAACTGAACCCCGAGGCCACAACGTGTTTGCGCTTCGCTGTACCCACCAGCTCTCGGAGAGGGTCAACGGTTCACCTGACCCTGAACCTGCGCCACGCCATACGATCCTGGGCGACTGGCACGCCAACCCGTCCGCGTCGGGCGAAGCCGTCGAGCCGATGCTCGCATCTGTCGGCACTCCCGCCGAGGCTGTGATCGCTCAATGACCTGTGTACTGTGTAGCGCCGCCTGGTGGTTTGAAAACCGCATTACTTGATGAAATGTAATGAGGATACTAAACTACCCCTCGTGAACCAGTCTGATCACATCCTCCAACTGGCCCAGCACCGGCGCGTGCTGCGGGCAGAGGATGTGCGCGCGCACGGTTGGTCACCGCAGTTGCTGATCCGCCTGCACCAGTTGGGCAAGCTGCAACGCATTGCCCGGGGCCTGTATGGGCTGCCCGATGCCGACGTCACCGAGCATCAGACCCTGATCGAAGTCTGCCAACGTGTGCCCAAGGGGGTGCTGTGCCTGTTGAGCGCGCTGCAATTCCACGAGATCGGCACGCAACTGCCGCACGAGGTGTGGATCGCGCTGCCTGAAGGCAGTCAGACCCCGGTGTTGAACTACCCCAAGCTGCGCATCGCGCGCCTGCGCGGCGCAGCCTACAGCGACGGCATCCAGACCGTGACAGATCACGGTGCCCCCATCCGCGTGTACAGCGCGGCCAAGACGGTGACCGACTGCTTCAAGTTCCGCAACAAGATCGGTCTGGATGTGGCGCTGGAGGCACTCAAAGACGCTTGGCGCAGCCGCAAGGTCACGATGGCCGACCTGAGTCACTTTGCCAAGATCAATCGGGTCGAGCGGGTCATGCAGCCCTATCTGGAGGCCCTGGCGCAATGAGCGGCAACCTGTCTGCTTCGGTCCTGGCCCGCTTGCTGACCCTCGCCAAGCAGCGCGGCGACGACTACAGCCTGCTGCTCAACCGTTTCGGCATGGAGCGTCTGCTGGCTCGCGTGAGCGCTTCACCACATGCCGACCGGTTTCTGCTCAAAGGCGCGCTGCTCTTCGCCCTCTGGTACGACGCCCCGCACCGGCCGACAAGGGACGCCGACTTGCTCGGCTTCGGCCCTGACGATGAAGCGAACCTGATCGCCACCTTCCGCGACATCGCCCGCATGGACTTGGGCGACGCAATCGTGTTCGACCTCGACTCCGTAAAGGCCGACGCCATTCGAGAGGACAACACCTATGGCGGCACGCGCATTACGCTGGTGGCACGCATCGGGTCTGCCCGCTGCGCTTTGCAGATCGACGTGGGCTTCGGCGACGCCGTGACGCCAGGGCCCCAAACGGTGGCCTACCCGACCTTGCTGGGCGACTTTTCAGCCCCGGTGCTGCGCGTCTATCCGGTCTACACCGTGATCGCCGAGAAGTACCAGGCCATGGTGATGCTGGGGCAAGCGAACAGCCGCATGAAGGACTTCTTCGACCTGGCCGTCATTGCCCGGCGTACGGAGCTGGACGGTGGCACCTTGGCCGCAGCCATCGCCGCCACCTTTGCCCGGCGTCAGACCGCGCTGCCCACCGAACGTCCGCTGGCGTTGACCAAGGGGTTCAGCGGTGACGCTGCCAAGCTGCGCCAATGGCAAGCCTTCCTCAACAAGAACCGCGTCGAGGCCGCCAGCTTGGGTGACACGGTGGCGCTCCTGGACGACCTGCTGTGGCCGCCGACCCAGGTCGCTGCCTCAGGCAGTCAGGCAACGGCCACATGGCGCCCTGAAGCCCTGCGCTGGGTCTGAGCGCTGGACGACCGTACCCGCTGCACAGCCGCCCCTCGGCGTGACCCCTTCGCTCACCCCTCCACCCCCCGCGCCGCCAACCACGCTTTCGCCGACACCCCCACTGTCCCTGAAAACGCCCGCGAAAGCGCCGCGGCACTGCCGTAACCCAGCTCATCCGCCAGCTGCTTCAACGACGCGCCTTCACTCAAGCGGCTCTGCGCCAGAGCCATGCGCCATGCCGTCAGGTATGCCGCCGGGGTCTGCCCCACCACCTCCCGGAACCGCGCCGCAAACACCGTCCGTGACATCCCCGCGCACGCCGCCATGCGGTCCAGGTTCCATGCCTGCCCCGGTGCGTCGTGCATCGCCACCAGCGCCCTCGACAGCTGTGGGTCCGACAAGCCGGCAATCAGCCCCACGGGCCTGCCGATCTGCTCGGGCTGGTCAAGCAGCCACCGCAGCAGCTGGATGACGACCACCTCGAACAGCCGGTCTGCCAGCAGGCGATGGCCGCATCGCACCTGGTGGGTCTCGGCAAACAGCAGCTCCAGCGTGGCAGCCAGGCCCGGCACCTTGTCGAGCGGCAGCGTGATGAAGGGCCCCAGGGCACGCGCCAGCGGATGGCTCGCGCCTCCGTCAAAACGCAGTCGAGCGCAGGTGAAGTCGGAGCCGTCCACGGGCGGGTTGTGGAAACGATGCGTGAACGGCACCGGGTACAGCAGCAGCGTCGGCTCGGTGAAGCGCAGGCGCTGGGTGCGGCCGCGCGCCGCCGGATGGCTGACCTCCAGTTGCCCGCGCCGCAGCACGTGCAGGTAGGCATGCCCCTCGGCCGCATCGAAGTGGGTGATGCCGCACAGCGCGCCCGCGTGGTGCAGCTGCGCACGCACGCGAAAGCGCTCCAGAAGCGAAGACAGGCGGTCGGGTGCCGGTTCGGGTGGTGGCGTACGAATGGTCATGTTTTCAGCACGTTTGGCAACCCATCATACGGACCGCGTGCCCATACTGCGAACAGCCGGCTGCCAAACCATTCACTCAACTGGAGCACACCATGCCACGCATCAACACCGACACCCACCTCGCCCCCGCCGCCAGCCAGCCCTTGCTGCAGCAGATTCAGCAGGCCTTCGGCAGCACGCCGAACATGTTCAAGGCGGTGGCCAACTCGCCTGCGGCCTTGAAGAGCATGTGGGCCTCATTCGGTGCCCTCGGCCAGGGCACGCTGGGCGCGCAGCTGGGCGAGCAGATCGCCGTGGCCATCGCCAACCGCAATCGCTGCGAATACTGCCTGGCCGCGCACACGGTGCTGGGGCAGAAAGCCGGTGCCTCGCTCGCTGCCATGTCGGCCGCGCAAGTGGGCGAGTCAGAAGACCCCCGGACGGCCGCCGCGCTGCGTTTTGCCTTGAAGGTGGTCGAACAGCGCGCCCACATCGATGCCACCGATGTGGCGGCCCTGCGTGATGCTGGCTTCAAGGACGAGCAGGTGGTCGAGATCATGGCCCACGTGGCCTTGAACCTGTTCACCAACTACATCAATGTGGCGTTCGACGTGCCGGTCGACTTCCCGAAGGTGGCGCTGAAGTAAGCCAACCGCGGCATGATGGGTGCCATCGGGCACGCCCGAGCACCCCTCACCGACCCACCCAAGAGCGAACCACCATGCACGTGCACTTCGTCATCCATGAAGCCTTTGAAGCACCTGGCGCGTATGAAACCTGGGTGCAAAGCCGCGGCCACAGCGCGAGCCATTCGCGTGTGTACGCGGGCGATGCCCTGCCGCAGTCAGCCTCCGGGTTCGACATGCTGGTGGTGATGGGCGGCCCGCAGTCGCCGACCACCACCCTCGCCGAATGCCCGCACTTCGACGCGCAGGCCGAATGCCAGCTGATTCGCCAGGCGGTGGAGGCCGGCCGTGCCGTGGTGGGTGTGTGCCTGGGTGCGCAGCTCATTGGCACTGCGCTGGGAGCCCGCCACGAGCACAGCCCGGAGAAGGAGATCGGCAAGTTCCCGATCACGCTGACCGAGGAAGGCCGCGCCAACCCATTGTTTGCGCGGTTCCCGCAGCAGTTGAGCGTGGGGCACTGGCACAACGACATGCCAGGGCTGACGGCCACGGCCAAGGTGCTGGCGCACAGCGAGGGGTGTCCGCGGCAGATTGTGGAATACGGGCCGCGCGTCTTTGGCTTTCAGTGCCACATGGAGTTCACGCCCGAGGTGGTGGCCTTGCTGATCGAGGCCAGTGCGGGAGAGTTCGATGCCTTGAAGGCGCATCGTTTCGTGCAGCAGCCGGAGGCCCTGCGCGCCAACGACCACACCGAGATGAACGAGTACCTCTTTCATTTTCTGGATGCGCTGGCCGAGGCCTATCGGGCCGCGGGCACCCGCGCATAAAGCTAAGCATCAGAAAAACTGATGCTGTCTGCTGTGGTGATGGGGCTGCCCACAATGCGGGCATTCCTTCCTTTCACCAACCAACAGCAGGCACAGCATGAAGATCCTGGTCCCCGTCAAGCGGGTTGTGGACTACAACGTGAAGGTTCGCGTCAAGTCCGACGGCTCTGGCGTCGACATCGCCAACGTCAAGATGTCCATGAACCCGTTCGATGAGATCGCCGTGGAAGAGGCGACGCGTCTGAAGGAAAAGGGCATCGTCACTGAAATCGTGGCCGTGTCGATCGGCGTGGCCCAATGCCAGGAAACCCTGCGCACCGCGATGGCCATTGGTGCCGACCGCGGCATCCTGGTCGAGACCGACGCCGAAGTGCAGCCCCTGGCCGTGGCCAAGGTGCTCAAGGCGCTGGTCGACAAGGAAAAGCCCGACCTGGTCATTCTGGGCAAGCAGGCCATCGACGACGACAGCAACCAGACCGGCCAGATGCTGGCTGCGCTGGCCGACCTGCCGCAAGGCACGTTCGCCTCGAAGGTCGAAGTCGCTGACGGCCACGCCGTGGTCACCCGCGAAGTCGACGGTGGCCTGGAAACCGTGAAGCTCAAGCTGCCGGCCGTGGTCACCACCGACCTGCGCCTGAACGAGCCGCGCTACGTCACGCTGCCCAACATCATGAAGGCCAAGAAGAAGCCCCTGGAGACCGTCAAGCCGGCCGACCTGGGTGTGGACGTGGCTCCGCGCATCAAGACCCTGAGCGTCGCCGAGCCGCCCAAGCGCTCCGCCGGCATCAAGGTGCCCGACGTGGCCACCCTGGTGAGCAAGCTCAAGAACGACGCCAAAGTGATCTGAGGAGTAACCCATGACCGTTCTCGTCATTGCTGAACACGACAACAACAGCATCAAGGGCGCCACGCTCAACACCGTGACGGCCGCCAAGGCGATCGGTGGCGACGTGCACGTGCTGGTGGCCGGTGCCAACGCTGGTGCCGCTGCCTCGGCTGCGGCCCAGATCGCCGGCGTGGCCAAGGTGCTGCACGCCGACGGCGCCCAGTTCGCCGACGGCCTGGCTGAAAACCTCGCCGCCCAGGTGCTGGCCGTGGCCTCGGCCTACAGCCACATCGTCTTCCCGGCCACCGCGTCGGGCAAGAACGTGGCCCCCCGCGTGGCCGCCAAGCTGGACGTCGCGCAGATCTCGGAAATCACCAAGGTGGTCAGCGCCGACACCTTCGAGCGCCCGATCTACGCCGGCAACGCCATCGCCACCGTGCAATCGGCTGACGCCGTGAAGGTGCTGACCGTGCGCGGCACCGCCTTCGACGCCGCCGCCACCACCGGTGGTTCGGCCGCCGTGGAAACCGTCGCCGCCGCTGCAGACGCCGGCACCTCGGCCTTCGTGGGCCGCGAAGTGACCAAGTCCGAGCGCCCCGAGCTGACCGCTGCCAAGATCGTGGTGTCGGGTGGCCGTGCGCTGGGTTCGGCCGAGAAGTTCAACGAAGTCATGTCGCCGCTGGCCGACAAGCTGGGCGCCGCCCTGGGCGCCTCGCGCGCTGCGGTGGACGCTGGCTACGCCCCGAACGACTGGCAGGTCGGCCAGACCGGCAAGATCGTCGCGCCGCAGCTGTACGTGGCCTGCGGCATCTCGGGCGCCATCCAGCACCTGGCCGGCATGAAGGATTCGAAGGTCATCGTGGCCATCAACAAGGATCCGGAAGCCCCGATCTTCCAGGTGGCCGACTTCGGTCTGGAAGCCGATCTGTTCACCGCCGTGCCCGAGCTCGTGAAGGCACTGTGATGAACCCGTGGTGATGCAGGCAGATCACCATGTCTGACTGAGCACCGCACCGGGGCGTCCTTCGAGGCGCCCCTTTTTTCGTCCGAGAATCCCTCGCATCGGACGTTGAACGTGGAGTGACACACCATGGCATTCAAGGCCCCCGTGAAAGACCAGCTGTTCTGCATGAAGGAACTGGCTGGCATCGACCAGATCGCGCAAATCCCCGGCTTCGAAGACGCCGGCTACGAGACGGCCCAGGCTGTGCTCGAAGAAGCCGCGAAGTTCAACGAAGAAGTGGTGGCCCCGCTGAACTGGAGCGGCGACCAGGACCACGGCTCGTGGGACAACGGCGTCGTGAAGGCCTCGCCGGGCTTCAAGGAAGCCTACAAGGCGCTGACCGAAGGCGGCTGGCAAGGTCTGCAGATGCCGACCTAGTACGGTGGCCAGGGCCTGCCCAAGACCATCGGCGCGGCCTGCATCGAAATGACGATGGCCGCCAACCTGAGCTTCTCGCTGTGCTCGATCCTCACGACCGGCGCCACCGAAGCCCTGCTGACCGCCGCCAGCGATGAGCTGAAGCAGCGCTACATCCCCAAGATGATCGAAGGCAGCTGGACGGGTACCATGAACCTGACCGAACCCCAGGCGGGTTCGGATCTGGCCCTGGTGCGCTCCAAGGCCGTGAAGCAGGCTGACGGCACCTACCGCATCAGCGGCCAGAAGATCTTCATCACCTACGGTGAGCACGACATGTCCGAGAACATCGTGCACCTGGTGCTGGCGCGCACGCCGGATGCGCCGGAAGGCGTGAAGGGCATCTCGCTGTTCGTCGTGCCCAAGTTCATGGTCAACGAAGACGGCTCGCTGGGCAAGCGCAACGACGTGTACTGCGCCTCCATCGAAGAGAAGCTCGGCATCAAGGCATCGCCGACGGCCGTGCTGGTCTACGGTGACGACAAGGGCGAAGTGGGCCCGGGCGCCATCGGCTACCTCGTGGGCGAAGAGAACCGCGGCCTCGAGTACATGTTCATCATGATGAACGC